>USKV01000108.1 GCA_900555355.1 uncultured Collinsella sp. | reverse complement strand
GTCTCCAAAAAGAACTGGTAGCCGTGCTCGTGCAGCACACGACGCAGCGCCTGAGCCGTCTCGATCGCCTGTCGACCAATCTCAAAATACAAGCCATCGGTAAAGAGTGCCTCAAACTGCACGCCCGTCAGGCGGCCCTTGGCCAACAGCGCGCCGTGCTGCTTAATGCGCGGAATGGGATGTGCCGGAGCGTGCATGCCGCAGAACACCACAGCCTCGCCGCAGAGCGCGCCGCACTTGGTGCCGCCAATGTAGAACACGTCGCACAGCTGCGCCAGCTCGGGCAGGGTAATGTCGCACTCATCGGCCGCCAGCGCATAGGCCAGGCGAGCACCGTCCACAAACAGCGGAATCTCGCGCTTCTGGCATACCGCATGAATCGCCGCGAGCTCGGCCTTGGAGTACAGCGTGCCGTACTCGGTCGATAGACTCACGTACACGGCGCCCGGGAACACCGTATGCTCGTAGCTCTCGTTTTCGTAGAACACCTGGATATAGTTCTCGAGGTCCTCGGCGTGCATCTTGCCCTCGTAGCCGGGGATGGTGAGCACCTTGTGGCCGCCAAACTCGATGGCGCCCGCCTCGTGGCAAGCGACGTGGCCAGTCTCAGCAGCAACGACGCCCTCGTACGGCGCGAGCAGCATGTCGATCACCGTCGCGTTGGCCTGCGTGCCGCCCACCAGAAAAAACACGTCGGCATCGGGAGCCTGACAGGCCTCGCGGATAAGCTGCTTGGCACGCTCGGTGTGCGCATCGGTACCGTAGCCGGGCTGCGGCTCCATATTGGTGTCGACGAGCGCCTGCAGCACTGCCGGATGTGCACCGTGGGAATAGTCGTTGTTAAACGCGAGCATGGCAATCCTCTCTTACCGGGTATCGGCCAGATGATTCAAACGGGGCTATTGTACGCCGTTGGGATAGGCAATGCGCGCGGCAAGGCACTCAAGTGCCAGTACCAGGGCAAAACCGCAGCTCACATCACTCAAAAAGTGCGCGCCGATCACGATGCGGCCAAGCGCGACGAGCGCCGCGACCACAGCCGCCGTCCAAAAGACCACACGACGGCGCGACGGCTTTTCCTTAAAGGCCGTCGCGGGAAGCCCAGCGAGCATAAGACCGATCGCCGCGTGCGCCGTGTGTCCGCTCGCAAACGACTTAAAGCCGTCCTTGACTACACCGGCGGCAATATAGGCCCACTTGTCGGGGTTGCCGATCACCCACCACGGCTGAAAATTGAGCCCCGGCGTGACCTCGATCACGCGCATGCGCGGGCGCGACCACAACGGCTTAACAATGACGTTGAGGATGATGGCCTGAGCGACCCACACGGCCAGTACCATCAACGCCCAGCGCGTAAGCTCGTCGGGGTCGGTGTCGCGCGTGAGGCGATAGGCGATGAGGTTGGCTGCGATGACCAACGCAAACGTCAGAACCAGCTGAAACGCGATGAGCTTGCCGCCGACGCGCAGCGATCCGATAATCTCGTAGCCGACCAGGCCCACGTTGATCAGAACGCCCAGCACGGCGAGCCACTTGCTCGTCTTGGAATCGGGTCGTGCCGAGCGCACGAGCATAACGCCCGCGACACTCGCCGTCAGCTCAAACGGCAGCTCGCCGGCCGCCTCGATAAAGCGGCCGTACATGCTGCCGATGTTGAACAGCGCACTCGAGATCTGATAATCGAAGAAGCTGCCCACGCCCAGACAAAGGCACAGGACAACCGCGATAATGGCGGCATCTTTCTTATAGATGTATCCGAACATGCTTTCCTTTCGATGGGGTCAGAATCAACCTGCGAGGCGGCGGGGCAAAGAGCAGCTGATAGCTCCGTCCCGCCACGCCCCTACTTGTTAGTCGTCGTCGCTGGCACCCAGCTGCTGCAGCAGCATGAGCGCCGCCGCCACCGGGCCGGTGCCGTCGTTGGCGTCGAGGCCGCGGCCCAGGCCGCTGCCCGCGCCGGCGCCCGCCTTGTAGGGCACCGACAGCTTGCGGCTCTTGGGGAAGTTCACCGCGCCATAGCGGGTCTTAAGTTCAAAGGCCACCTTCTTGGGCACGTCGACGCCCAAAAACGTAATGCGACCGCCGCTGAGCGTGACGCTCTCGAGCCCCAGGCGCTCGCCGCGGATACGGATGCGCGCGCGGTTGAACAAGTTGAGCCCCGCCAACGGCAGCTCACCGTGCGCCGCCTCGGTCTCCTCCTGCACCTCGTCGATACTCTCCAAGTCCTCAGCCGCCGCGAGCTTGCGGTACACGAGCACGCGCTGGTCCACCGCCGGCATGTACTCCTCGGACAAGAAGTAGTCTGCCGGCAGGTTGATGCCCACGCTCGCCGCCTCCACGCCGGCATCGTCATCGCCGCGCGCCTCGGCCACGGCCTGTCCCAGCATCTGCGTAAACAGGTCGAAGCCCACGCTCGACAGGTTGCCGTGCTGCTCGGCGCCCATAAGCGAGCCGGCACCACGGATCTCCAGGTCGCGCATGGCGATGCGCATACCGCTGCCCAGGTCCTGGAACTCGGAAAGTGCGGTCAGGCGCGCCGTCGCCTCCTCGGTGAGAGGCAGCTCGCCGGGGAACATAAAGTACGCGTATGCCTGCGTGGCCGAGCGGCCCACGCGGCCCTTAAGCTGGTAGAGCTGTGCCAGACCCAGACGCTGCGAGTCCTCGATGATGAGCGTGTTGGCCGTTGCGTTGTCGATGCCGCTTTCCACGATGGTCGTGGCGATAAGCACGTCAATCTTCTTGGTCGCGAACTCGATCATCACGTCCTCGACCTCGCGCGGGCTCATCTTGCCGTGTGCCACACCCACGCGCGCCTCGGGCGCGGCCTCGTGCACGCGTGCCACGGCATCGTCGATGGTCTTGACGCGGTTGGACACGTAATACACCTGACCGCCGCGGCCCACCTCCAGGCGAATCGCCGCACTCACCACGTCGGGGTCGTACTCCCCCACGTGCACGATCACGGGACGACGCCCGGTCGGCGGCGTCGTGATCAGGCTCATGTCGCGCACGCCGCTCGTGGCCATCTGCATGGTTCGCGGAATCGGCGTGGCCGAAAGCGTGAGCACGTCAATCTGCTCGCGCAAGTTCTTGAGCTGCTCCTTGTGCTGCACGCCAAAGCGCTGTTCCTCGTCGATGATCACCATGCCCAGGTTCTTGGGGTTCACATCGGCCGAAAGCAAGCGGTGCGTGCCGATGAGCACATCAATCGTGCCCTCGGCAAACGCCTTGAGCGCGCGCTTTTGCTGCGCCGGGGTGCGGAAGCGGCTGAGCACCTCGACCTCAAGGCCAAACGGAGCAAAGCGCTCAAAGAACGTCTCGTAGTGCTGCTGGGCCAGAATGGTCGTGGGGCAGAGCACCATGACCTGGCGGCCGGAGTCCACGCACTTAAAGGCCGCGCGCAGGGCGACCTCGGTCTTGCCGAAACCCACGTCGCCGCACAGCAGGCGGTCCATGGGCTTGGGCGCCTCCATGTCGGCCTTGATGTCGGCGATAGCCTCCAGCTGGTCGCGCGTCTCGTCGTAAGGGAAGCTCTGCTCCATCTCGATCTGCTCGGGCGTGTCGGGCGGGCAGGCGATACCGGTAATCGACGAGCGGCGCGTATACAGATCGACCAGGTCAAACGCCAGCTTTTTGGCGTTCTTGCGTGCCTTGTTGGTGGCACGCGTCCAGTCGGCGGTATTGAGCCTGGTCAGGCGTGGCTTGTCGCCGTCGGGACCAACATAGCGTGTGATGCGGTCGACCTGCTCCAACGGCACGTAGAGCTTGTCGCCGTCGGCATATTCCAGCAAAAAGTAGTCGCGTTCCTTGCCGCCCACTTCCTGGCGCGCGATCTCGCTAAAGAGCGCGATGCCGTGGGTAGCGTGAACCACGTAGTCGCCCGGCTTAAACGGGAAGGTGATCTGCGTAATGTCAACCTTGCGGCGGCTGCGCGCGCGGTTGGCATCCATGCGAGCGTTGAGGTCGGCGATCGAGAACACGGCCAGGTTGGCATCGGGCACCACCACGCCCTGCGGCAGGGCGGCATCCACAAAGGTCACGCGTCCGCGCGAGATGGTGGGCACGGCGGCACCGGCAGCAGCCTGGGCGGCACCCGCCTCGAGCGAGCGGGCGTTGAGCGCGTCGGCGCGACGCTCACGAATGGAAGCATGGGCCTCCTGGCGTGCGGCACGGTCGGCGGAATCCGCCGCTGCCACGCGCACGCGGTCGCCGATAGCGCCGGTATTTTCGGGCGCCGCGGTCAGCGATTCCTCAAAGGTAATGCCCTCGTCGCCAAAGGTGAGCTCCATCGACTCGCGCGCACCGCGGTCGGGGATGGCAAACACACAGGCATAGCGCTTGCCCACGACCTCCTGGATGCGCGTCATGAAACGGTTGTCCGAGCCTGCGATGGCGGGCTGCTCAATCTTGAGCTCGGCCGTCACCGCACCGCCGGCACGGATGAGGCTCACATAGTTCAGGCGTTGCTGGGAACCAAAGTCGAGTTGCTGGGCACGCACGTACAGGCCGTCCAGACGGTCGACTCCCGCCTCGCCGGCACGTGCCTCGATATCCTCGTAGGCGCGCAGGCAATCGTCGAACAGCGAGCGCGGCTCGGACAGCACCACGAGCGCCTTGCCGCTCACATGCGACAGCGGGCTCACGGTCTGGCCGTACATCACCGGCAAAAAGCGGTCGAGCTCAGGCGTGACGATGCGCGCATCCACCATCTCGAGCAGCGCCGCCAACTTGCTGTCGTCCTGGCTGGCGCGGTAGAGCGCCACATGCATGTTGTGGACGGCCTCGTCGGTAAGCGCCAGCTCACGGCAGGGGAAGATCTCGATGCTGTCCTCGTTGCCGATGGTCTGGCCCGTAGAACTCACCATGCGGCGTATGCGGTCGATCTCGTCGCCGAAAAACTCGATGCGTACGGGCGCCTTTTCCTGCGCGGGAAACACCTCGACGGTGTCGCCGTGCACACGGAACAGGCCGGGCGCGTCGGCGGCGCCGGCATTGGTGTAGCCCATGCCTACCAGACGCTGCGGCACCTCGTCAAAAGGAATCTCCTCGCCCACCGCAAAAGTAGTGGACTCCCAGTAGTGGCTCTCGACCGGCGGCACGCAGCGCAGCAGTGCGCAGGCCGAGGCGACCATGATGCAGTTGTCCCCGCGCACGATACGCCCGAGCGCCTCGCAGCGCTGGGCCACCACGGCGTCGTCGGGCGCCTGCTCGCGCCAAGGATAGTCCTTGCGCTCGGGAAAGCGGCACACGTGCGCCAGGCCCACATAGGCGGCCAGACTGCGTGCGGCGCGATCGGCCGCATCCTCGCCACTCACGATGTAGACCGTGGGGCGCGGACGACGCGCAAACTGGGCGGCGGCCATAAGCGTGCGACCCGACTGCGACACGGCCAGCGTCACGTCCTCGCCGGCATCGAGTCCGGCCTCGACAGTCTGCAAGGCCTCGGCAGTGTAGAGCTGCGCGGCTATACGGTGAATGAGCATGCTGTTCCTCCGGCATTGCAACGCCAAAAGCCCGCCGAGGCAATCCCAGCGGGTCATTCGTCAAATTCGTTGTCTGTCATGGTAGCGCATGAAGAGGACTCCGGCTCAAGGGCAAACCCAGCCCCGCAAAAAACGCCAGACGAAGATGCGTTCCGCCCTACCCCGTCACGCGCACGCTGGGGCACAAATCTGCCAGC
>USKV01000107.1 GCA_900555355.1 uncultured Collinsella sp. | reverse complement strand
AGCCCATGGCCAATGAGGACGGCAGCGTCGTCATCGTCTTCAACGGCGAGATCTACAACTTCCAGGAGCTCCGTTCCGAGCTCGAGGCCAAGGGCTATAAGTTCCACTGCGGCGCCGACACCGAGAGCCTCCTGCACGGCTACGAAGAGTGGGGCGAGGCCGTACTCAATCGCTTGCGCGGTATGTACGCCTTCGTCATCTGGGACAAGAAGAAGAACAAGCTCTTTGGCGCCCGCGATATCTTTGGCATCAAGCCGCTCTACTACTATCCCATGGCCGATGCGGGCGACGGCGCGCCGGGTGTGCTCTTTGGCTCTGAGATCAAGAGCTTCCTGGACTATCCGCACTTCCACAAGGCGGTCAACAAAAAGGCCCTGCGTCCGTACATGACGCTGCAGTATTCGGCAACCGAGGAGACCTTCTTCGAGGGCGTCTACAAGCTGCCGCCGGCGCATTACTTTACCGTAGACATCCCGACCGGCAAGATGAACATCGAGCGCTATTGGGATTGCGATTACTCCGCCGTCGAGAAGCCGTTCGAGGAGTACGTCGACGAGCTGGATGAGGTTGTGCACGAGAGCGTCGAGGCCCATCGCATCGCCGACGTCAAGGTCGCGTCGTTCCTCTCCGGTGGCGTCGACTCCAGCTATATTGCCGCTTGTCTCATGCCCGACAAGACCTTCTCGGTGGGCTTCGATTACAAGAATTTCAACGAGACTAACTACGCCAAGGAACTTTCCGACAAGCTCGGCGTCGAAAACGTTCGCAAGATGATTACCGCCGACGAGTTCTTTGGTGCGCTCGAGGACATCCAGTATCACATGGACGAGCCGCAGTCCAACCTGTCGTCTGTGCCGCTGTGGTTCTTGGCCGAGATGGCGCGCAAGGACGTCACCGTTGTGCTTTCGGGCGAAGGCGCCGACGAGCTCTTTGGCGGCTACGCCTACTACGAGGACACGGTTCCGGTGCGCAAGTACAAAAAGATGGTGCCGCTGCCCATCCGTCGCGCGCTCGGTAACCTGGCGCTGCATATGCCGTACTTCAAGGGACATAACTTTCTGGTCAAGGGTGCCGAGATCCCCGAGAAGTCGTTCCTGGGACAGGCTCTGGTATGGCCGGAGCGCGAGGTCGACGGCGTGCTCAAGCCCGAGTACAACACCGGCGATGGCGCCTTCGAGCTTGCCGCTCCCATCTATGCGCGCGTGAAGGGCCAGCCCGAGCTGGTCAAGAAGCAGTACCTGGACATGAACATGTGGCTCCCGGGCGACATTCTGCTCAAGGCCGACAAGATGTGCATGGCGCACTCGCTGGAGCTGCGCGTGCCCTTCCTGGATCGCAAGGTCATGGAGTTCGCCGAGCACATTCCCGACCGCTACCGCATCAACGAGAACGGCAACAAGCAAGTGCTTCGCCACGCCGCCAACAAGTCGCTGCCCGATGAGTGGGCCACCCGTCCCAAGGTGGGCTTCCCAGTACCGATCGTCTACTGGCTGCGCGAGCAAAAGTGGTACGACTACGTCAAGGAGTACTTCACCGCGCCGTGGGCAAGCGAGTTCTTCAATACCGACGAGCTCATGCACCTGCTCGATCTGCACTTTGCGGGCAAGGGCAATTTCCAGCGCAAGATCTATACGCCGCTCGTGTTCCTGGTGTGGTACAAGCGTTTCTTTATCGACGAGGGCCAGCCTTCTGTTAAGGCTGCCTAGTCTCGGCTTACGAATGCCTGTGCGTAACGGCTCCTCCGGGAGCCGTTTTTGCGCGAGCACGTTTCAGTTACTATGAAAACCGTCCCTGCCAAATGGCTGAGAAAGGTGAAAGATGCACCATTCGGATTCCGCGACCGTGACCACGGTCGATACGCTTGCCAAGCTGCTCGATGTGTGCGGCGAGCTGCGTGCTTCGGAGCAGGTTGACGAGCGCGCCGTGACCGGCTGTTCGTTTGATTCGCGCGCGGTTTCGGCGGGTGACGTGTTCTTTTGCAAGGGCGCTGCCTTTAAGCCCGCGTTTTTGAGCATGGCGCTCGATGCGGGCGCCGTCGCATTTGTGTGCGAAGAGTCGCTGGTCGAGTCTCTGGAGCCGCTGGCGCAGGAGAGCGGTGCTGCAATGTTGGTTGTTGATAGCGTACGCACGGCGATGGCGCTGTTGCCGCCCGAGGTCTACGACCGTCCCGACCATGACGTCAAGATCGTGGGCATCACCGGTACCAAGGGAAAGACCACGGCCGCTTTTATGCTCCAGTCCATCATCAAGGCGGCGGGCGAGTCCTGCGGCATGATCGGCTCGGTGAACACCGACGATGGTATCGAGTGCTACGAGAGCACCAACACCACGCCCGAGGCCCCCGAGGTCTGGCGCCATATCGCCAACTGTCGCGCGTCTGGTCGCCAGTCCATGGTCATGGAGGTCTCAAGCCAGGCGCTCAAGTACCAGCGCGTCGAGAACCTGCCGTTTGACGTAGCGTGCTTCCTCAACATCGGGCGTGACCACATCTCGCCGATCGAGCACCCGACCTTCGAGGATTATTTTAAGAGCAAGCTCAGGATCTTTGATCAGGCTAAGACCGCCGTAGTGAATCTGGGCACCGATGAAGTCGAACGCGTGCTGGAGGCCGCGTCGACGGCCGAGCGCTTGGTGACCGTTGGCGTCGAGCATCCCGAGGCGAGCCTGTGGGCAAGCGATGTCCGCATGGTCGGCTTCAACATCGAGTTTAACCTGCATGGCATGAGCGCCGACGAGCCCGAGGAGGGGGAGAAGGTCCTGCTGGGTATCGCGGGAGACTTTAACGTGGAAAACGCGCTGGTCGCTATCGCCGCCGCGCGCGAGATTGGTATCGGTATCGATGCCATCAAGAAGGGCCTCTCCAAGCTGCGTGTGCCGGGCCGCATGGAGGTCGTGGAGTCGAAGGATGGCCGCGTGGTTTGCGTTGTTGACTACGCTCACAACCAACTTTCGTTCCGCTCGCTCTTTTCGTCGGTCAAGCGCGCGTTTCCCGCCAACCCGGTCATTGCGCTGTTTGGTGCCGCTGGAGGCAAGGCACAGGAGCGCCGTGAGCAGCTTCCGCGCGAGGCCGCACCATATTCTGATCTGCTGATCTTTACCAACGAGGATCCGGCTCACGAGGACCCGATGAAGGTCTGTCGCGAGCTTGCCGAGCATGTTCCCGACGATACCCCAAACAAGATCATCCTCGATCGCGAGGCTGCTGTGCACGAGGCGTTCAAGGCGGCGCGTGAGGAATACGTCAGCCCCGATGCGCCCACCATCGTCTTGCTGTTGGCAAAGGGCGACGAGGAGCTCATGCACGTGGGCGATGAGTTCGTGCCCATCGAGAGCGATCTTTCGCTTGCCAACCGTTTAATCGATGTTACCCAGTTTGACTAATGAACTGCGATGAGGGCGGCGTCCTGAGCGCGCTGCCGTTGCAAGCGCGTTTCCCCTCAAGCGAGGCGCGCCGCCTAAGACCAGAAGCCCCTTCTACGTAATGGAGTGACCATGTCCCACAATACCCTGCCGACCGTCGCTGGGCTTTCGGGCGAGATGCGCGAGCGTCTTGCCAAGGTTAAGTACGTCTTTACCGACCTGGACGCCACCATGCTCGCGCCCGGCTCGTGCGTGCTGCGCGACAACGACGGCAACCCCTCGACCAAGCTCGTCGAGGCTGTCGTGGCACTTGCCCGCGCCGGCATCCAGGTGGTTCCCACCTCGGGCCGCAACCGCACCATGATCCACGAGGATGCGCGCGTGCTCGGCCTCAACTCCTACATCGGCGAGATGGGTGGCCTGGTCATGTACGACCTCAAGGCCAACGATTGGGAGTATCTGACCGGCGATATGCCCTACGACCCCGCCTGCGGCCTCACGCCGCATCAGGTGATCGAGCAGACCGGCGTGTGCGAGAAGATTCTCGCCCGCTGGCCGCATAAGATTGAGTACCACAACGACATGTCGACTGGCTACAAGTACCGCGAGGTCACCGTCGGCATGCGCGGCGATGTGCCCGACGACGAGGTCCAGGCCATTCTTGATGAGGCCGGCTGCGGCCTGGTCTGGGCCTGCAACGGCCATCTGACCCATCTGTCCAAACCGACGACGCTCGAGCTCGAACGCGTCGAGGATGGCCGCGCGTTTAACATCAATCCCGCCGGCCTCAACAAGGGCGTTGCCATCGCACGTTTCTGTGAGCACCTGGGTATCGAGCGCGAGGAGACGCTGGCGCTCGGCGATTCCGAGTCCGACTTCTACATGGCTGACCACGTGGGCACGTTCTGCCTGGTCGAGAACGGTTTGACCAGCGCCGGCGCGCCCGAGTTCCTGGATGTTTGCGATAACGCCTACGTCACGCGCGGCAAGATTGTCGATGGCTGGGCGGCAACGGCAGAGCTGCTCGTCGCGGCCCGTTCGTAGTGCGGTCCTATCGCGCTGAGCCATATCTTTTCGAGAGAGAATCTGGTGAGGTAATGTCCGATATCGAGAATCCGGCAGGCGACACGCGCCCGATTGGCGTGTTCGATTCTGGTCTGGGCGGTCTGACGGTTGCACGCGCCATCGCAACGGCGTTGCCGCACGAGTCCGTCTACTACTTTGGCGACACCAAGCGCTGCCCCTACGGCACCCGCACCGAGGACGAGGTGCGCTCGTTTGCACTGCAGGCGGGCCGCTGGCTGTCGAAGCACGACGTCAAGATCATGGTCATCGCCTGCAATACGGCGACCGCTGCGGCCTTGCGTTTGGCCCAGCAGGTGCTCGACGTCCCCGTCATCGGTGTGATCGCACCGGGCGCACGCGCGGCAATCAACAGCACCCGCACGCGCCGGGTGGGCGTGCTCGCCACCAACCTCACCATTCGCTCAGGTGCTTACACGCGTGCCATTCAGGACCTGGATGCCGGCGTCGACGTATACGGCTGCCCTGCCTCGAGTTTTGTCGAGGTCGTTGAGCACGAGCTCGCCTCGGGTGCGCATCTGCAAGAGCAGTGGCTCGAGAACGAGGACATCTTTGATACGCCTGCCGTACGCGCGCTGGTCGGTGCCACGGTTGAACCGCTGCGCGACCACGGCATCGATACCGTGGTGCTCGGCTGCACGCATTTTCCGCTGCTCGTGGGGCCTATTCGCCATGCACTGGGTCCCGGAGTGCGCGTGGTGAGCTCCGCCGAGGAGACCACGCGTGAGCTGACCGATATTCTCACGCGCCGCGAGCAGCTGGCGGGCGACGCAGCCGAGCCGCAGCATCGTTTTGCAACGACGGCCGATAACATTGCCGAGTTTGCGGTGGCGGGCAGCTTTATCTTTGGTCAGCCGCTCAAGAGCATCGAACATATCGATATCGATGAGCTGAAATAGATAAAAGGTCACCGACCAAAAGCTCACGTTCACCTTTTGCCGAAAGGATTTTTCCATGGAGTATATGCAGGCCAATCGCGCCAACGGCCGCGCCGCCGATGAGCTGCGCCCCATCAAGCTTACCCGCGGCGTCATGAAGCACGCCCATGGTTCGTGCCTGGCCGAGTTTGGCGATACGCGCGTGCTGTGCGCCGCCACAATTGAGGAGGGCGTGCCGGGCTGGCGCAAGGGCGCCAAGGCCGGTTGGGTAACGGCGGAGTACGCCATGCTGCCGGCATCGACCGGCAAGCGCTGCAAGCGCGAGCATGCCAACCGCAAGGGTCGCTCCATGGAGATCGAGCGCCTCATCGGCCGCAGCCTGCGTACCGTCGTCAACATGAAGGCGCTCGGCGAG
>USKV01000106.1 GCA_900555355.1 uncultured Collinsella sp. | reverse complement strand
CCTTCGTCTTGCGCAGGACTGTTCGAAATTTTGAGGAAGCACCCGCCCTGCCGGGGCTCCCGGGTTCCCGTTTACGAGAGCGCCGTTCTCAGCAACTCGTTGAAGAGCTTCGGATTGCCCTTGCCACGGCTCGCCTTCATGCACTGACCCACCAAAAAGCCGATGACCTTCTGGTTGCCGTCACGATACTGCTGCGCCTGATCGGCACAGTTTGCCAGCACCTCGTCCACAATCGGCTGCAGCGCGCCGGCATCGCTCACCTGACGCATGCCGCGCTCGTCGACGATCTTGTTGGGGTCATCACCGGTCTGGGCCATGGCCTCAAAGACCTCGTGCGCCTGGTTGGAGCTGATGGCATCGGTCGCGAGCAACTTGGCAAGAGCTGCCACCTGAGCCGGCGCGATGCCGGACTCGGTCAGCGAGACGCTCGCGCCCTTAAGATAGGCGATCATCTCGTTCACCAGCAAGTTTGCAACCGTCTGGGCCTCCTTGCCAGCCATACCGGCAGCGGCGGCCTCAAAGAACTCGGCGAACTCGGGGTCGCCCGCGATTTGCTCGGCATCGGCAGCCTTAATGCCAAAGTCGGCCTCAAAACGGGCGCGCTTGGCATCGGGCAGCTCGGGGATCTCGCCACGGCAGCGGTCGATGAACTCGTCGTCCAGATCGAAGGGCGCCAGATCGGGATCGGGGAACAGACGATAGTCGTCTGCCGTTTCCTTCACACGCATGACAACGGTGCGCTTGCGGCTAGGCTCCCAGTGGCGGGTCTCCTGGTAGATAATGCCGCCCTCCTCGAGCACCTCGGCCTGGCGGCAGATCTCGTAGGCAAGGCCGTCATGCAGACTCTTAAACGAGTTGAGGTTCTTGAGCTCGGTCTTGGTGCCCAGCTTGGTCTCGCCGCGGCGGCGCAGCGACACATTGCCGTCGCAACGCATGGAGCCCTTCTCCATGGAGCAGTCCGAAATGCCCAGCGTCACAAAGATGCGACGGAGCTTCTCCATAAACAGGCGAGCCTCCTCGGGCGTACGCAAGTCGGGCTCGGTCACGAGCTCAATCAAAGGCGTGCCGCAGCGGTTGTAGTCGACGAGCGACTCGGCCGCGGCGGTAATGCGGCCCTCGGCACCGCCCACGTGCACCATCTTGGCGGCATCCTCCTCCATGTGGATGCGCAGGATGCGAATGGGCACCGTGTAGGAACCGTCCTCGCGGCGCTCAGGCATCTGCAGGTTGGACGCGTCGTAGCTGGCCAGGTGACCGGCGCGCTGGTTGCCCTCGCGCATGGTCGACGTCATGGACGTGGACAGGCCCTCGGCGTTGGCCGAGGCACTCGCCAGGCTCTGGGCCTCGGCCTCGCCAAACGCGCAGTCGGGGCGCTCGGCGGCACCGCGACCGGTCACGTCCAGATCCAGGTGACCGTACATGGCAAAGGCAACCGGACCCTGCGTGGTCTGGAAGTTCTTGGCCATATCGGGATAGAAATAGTGCTTGCGGTAGAACATCGAGTGGCGCTGGATCTCGCAGTTGGTGGCCAGACCGGCCTTGACGATGCTCTCGATGGCGCGCTTGTTGGGCACCGGCAGGGCGCCGGGCAGGCCCAGGCACACCGGGCACACGTTGGCGTTGGGCTCGTCATCGTGGCTGAGCTTGCAGTTGCAGAACATCTTGGTATCGAGTGCGGTGAGCTCGGTGTGGATCTCCAGGCCGATTACGGCCTCCCAATCCTGCAGGACCTCGGAAAGCTCCTTCATTACAGCTCGCCTCCCTTCCCGGCAAAATCGGGCGCGACGGAAAGCGCGGGCGCACCCGTAGCGGCATCGGCAAAGCCGCGCTCCAGGGCGCGGGCAAACGTGAGCAGCTGACGGTCCTTAAACGCCGGACCCACCAGCTGGGCAGAAACGGGCAGCTGAGTATCCTCGCCCAGGCCCAGCGGCACCGAGATACCACCGTTGCCGCAAATGTTGAGCGAGATGGTGTACAGGTCGGAGAGGTACATCTGCGTAGGGTCGCTGATCTCGCCAAACTTAAAGGCCGTGCGCGGCGAGGCGGGCATGAGAATGGTATCCACCTTGGCATACGCGGCGTCATAGTCCTGCGTGATGAGCGTGCGGGCCTTTTGCGCGGCGTAGTAGTACTTGTCGTACACGCCCGAGCTCAGCAGGTAGGCGCCGAGCATCTGACGGCGCTTGGCCTCGGCGCCAAAGCCGTGGGCGCGCGAAAGGGAGCTCTGGTCGGACAGGTTGGCGCAGCCCTCCTCCTGGTAGCCATAGCGAATGCCGTCGAAACGTGCCAGGTTGGAGAACGCCTCGGCCGGGCCGATGACGTAGTAGGCGGCGATGGCGGCGTCCAGGTGCGGCAGGTCGACCTCGACCAGCTCGGCACCCTGGTTCTGCAGCTCCTGGGCGGCGCGCTGAACAGCGGCCTTGACCTCGGGCGTCAGGCCCTCGGCCTCCATAAACGCGGGGATGATGCCCACGCGCTTGCCCTCGATGCTGTCGTTGAGATGTTCGGTAAAGTCGACGGCGCAATCCTGGCTGGTGCAGTCGTACGGATCGTGGCCCGCACCGGTAAGCGCGTTCATGGCCAGCGCGACGTCCTCGACCGTGCGGCCGAAGGGGCCAACCTGGTCGAGCGACGAGCCAAAGGCAACCACGCCGTAACGGCTCACGGCGCCGTACGTGGGCTTAAAGCCCACCACGCCGCACAGCGACGCCGGCTGGCGAATGGAGCCGCCGGTGTCCGAGCCCAGCGAGAGCGCGACCTCGCCTGCGGCGACGGCGGCAGCGGAGCCGCCCGAGGAGCCGCCGGGCACGCGCTCGGTATCCCAGGGGTTGTTGGTGCGGTGGAACGCCGAGCTCTCGGTGGAGCTGCCAAAGGCAAACTCGTCCATGTTGGCCTTGCCCATGGGCAGGCAGCCGGCATCGAGCATGCGCCGGACGCAGGTGGCGGTATAGACGCTCTGGTAGTTCTCGAGCATGCGGGAAGCGCAGGTGGTGCGCGTGCCCACGAGGTTCATGTTGTCCTTAATGGCCAGCGGTACGCCCGCGAGCGGGGGCAGCGATTTTCCAGCGGCACGATCGGCATCCACGCGCGCGGCGGCCTCGAGTGCAAGCTCGGGCGCCACCTGCAGGAATGCCTGGACCCCGCCCTCGCGCGCCTCGATGGCGGCAAGGGATGCCTGGGCCACCTCGGTAGCGGTAAAGTCGCCGGCGGCAACGCCCGCGGCGATCTGGGCGGCGGTAAGGGAATCGAAGCTTAGCGCCATTACTCGCTCTCCCCCTCTCCCAAAATGGACGGCACGCGGAAGTAGCGGTCGCGCGCGCTGCCGGCGTTTTCGAGCGCGACGTCGAGCGGCAGGTCGCGCTCGGGCTCGCGCAGGTCATCACCCATCACGTTGGACAGGCTTCCGATGGGATGGAACGTGGGCTCCACGTCGGGCAAGTCATATTGCAAGACGGGCTCGAGCATCTGGACGGCGTCGTTCATGTAGGACGTCATCTGGGTGAGCTCGTCATCGGTCAGTGCGATCTTTGCGTACTCGGCGATGCCGCGCACGTCTTTCTCGCTGAGTGCCATAGGCGCTCCCTTCCGCATAACAGATAAACCGCTCTAGTATACAAGGCAACGCCGCTTGGAGCAGGCGCTTTACCTAAATGCAGCGAAAACGTAACGAGGGCGGCGGTTGGCAGGCTGCGGGCCGGCGGTTCTGCGACGAAACCGCGCCGCCCGCAGCGAAAAGCATCCCGCCCGAAACGAAAACCGTCCCGCCCGCAACGAAAAGCATCACAACATTCGACACTTTTCGCCAAAATCGCGATTTTCATCGAATGTTGTGATGGTTTGGAAGTCCCGACCACCACAAAGGTGCCTGTCCCCATTGTGGTGGTTCTGAACGACGTCTTATGCCGAGGCTTTGGCCTTGCGGCGCTTGCGGACCGCGTGGATCACGATGTCCAGCAGCAACAGCACAATGGCTACGACCACAATGAGCACGGCAAACTCGCGCTTGCCCCAGTGGCGGCCGGCCAGCGACTTTTGCTTGTCGACGTCCTTCTTGTTGTACTTGGTGCGCGCGCAATGCACCAGCAGGCGATGGTCGTTCACGCCGTAGGGCGTGCAGGTGACGAGCGTCACTTTGTCGGCGCCGGGCTCGATGGTCAGCGACTCCATCTCCTCGGGCAGCACCACCTCGGAGTCCACCATCTTGTAGGCGAGCGTCTTGTTCATGGTGTGCAGCAGCACCAGGTCGCCGGGCTCCAGCGAGTGGATGTCGTCGAACATGCTCAGGTTGCGCATGCCCGAGTGCGCGGTGAGCACGCAATGCGTCGAGGTGCCGCCCACCGGCAGGCTCGTGCCCTCCAGGTGGCCGACGCCCGCCATAAGGACTTCTTCGCTCGTGCCGTGGTAGATGGGCATGCTCACGTCGATGGAGGGGATCTCGACCCAGCTCATCATGGGGTCGCGGTCAAAGATGAGCTGCTGGGCGTAGGGTTCGATCTGGTCGGCGGGAAGTTCGGTGGCCTCG
This sequence comes from uncultured Collinsella sp., assembly GCA_900555355.1. Lineage (GTDB taxonomy): Bacteria > Actinomycetota > Coriobacteriia > Coriobacteriales > Coriobacteriaceae > Collinsella. The sequence goes on along the minus strand of USKV01000106.1, from coordinate 1,229 downwards.
CCCGCCAGTTGCTCGTTAAAAGAGCGCGCCTGGAGTAGGATGCGCTCGCGCTCCTCGGCAGACAGCGCGTCCACGGTGCTGGACACCGTGCTGATCTGGTTGAACACGCCCGAGGCCTCGAGCCGGTCCAAGATCCACGGCCAGGTCATAAGGCCCACGCCAATAAGGATGATGACGATGGTGATGAGCCGATCGGCCCAGCGCGGCAACCGCTTGCGACGACGCTTGGGTTTTGGTTGAGGTTTGGGCTGAGGGCTTGAGCCACCGTTTGTCGCGGCGTTATTGCTCTTCATATGTTTGGCGCCCTGCACCATCGCCGGTCACTCCTCTACAACTCAAGTTGTCTAAACAAATAATAGCCGATTAGCAAGCTTCCGCGCCGGACAACGCCGCTAGACTGCACCGTCCAGTCGAGGATAAGCCCGCATTTGCGTTTTCAAAATGTCCCGAATCGGTTGGGCGATTCGGGATACAATGTCAATAGGAAACGACGCATCCCGCGTAAGTGTTCGAAAGCGCGGGCGACCAGTTTCCGACGTTGTTAAATGCCCGGGCCTCTAACCCCGGGCATTCTTATTTGCGCTTGTTACGGCGCAAATGCCGTCCACCGTCCGCACCGCGCGTGCGCCTACGGACCTTAAACCGAACCTCATACGAGTTAAGAAACGCGATGACGAACGTGCCCACCGCCGCGAGGGCGGCGAGCGCGTTAAGGAATTTCAGCATTTGGGGACCTCCGATCGAGTCGTCGGCCGCCCGCGCACGGAATGCGTCGCAAGGGTATTTTACTGCGAGTGTATGCACCCACAGCTGGTAAACGCGATTTTGACAAACATTTGTTCGATAGTTACAAACACGGTTCCTCGTCCAGCGGAGCCTGGCCGCATTGTCCGGGTTTGCCCGACGTGTTTGCGTTTTCAAAATGTCCCGAATCGGCGAGGCGATTCGGGATACAATAGCTACAGGAAACGACGCACCCCGCGTAAGTACTTTGGAGCGCGGGCGACCAGTTTCCGGTGTTGTTAAATGCCCGGGCCTCTAACCCCGGGCATTCTTATTTGCGCTTGTTGCGGCGCAAATGCCTTCTACCGTCCGCACCGCGCGTGCGCCTACGGACCTTAAACCGAACCTCATACGAGTCAAGAAACGCGATGACGAACGAGCCCACCGCCGAGAGGGCGGCGAGCGCGTTAAGGAATTTCAGCATTTGGGGACCTCCGATCGAGTCG
>USKV01000105.1 GCA_900555355.1 uncultured Collinsella sp. | reverse complement strand
CCTTAGAGGTCAGCACCTCGTTTTGCTTCTTGAGGTCGTCTAGCGACTCCTGCGAAGCCGTGAGGTTGGAGAACACGTTGCCGATCGCGTTGAAGGGAGCCGCCACGGCCGAGCACACAAAGCGCACCGGCGAGGTAATCGTCGTTACGCCCGAACGCACGGCATGAATCGGCCCTGCCTCGCCCTCGCGGATGTAAAACGTGAGCAGCAACACCGAAATCAGGCTGAAAACAATCAACGGGCGCATACCCGTTGATTGTCGCTTGGTATTCAGATTTGTGGAGAAACCCGAAGATCGTGCCAAATGGAATCCACCTTTTGGAAATTAAGCATTGGTCTGGACGAAGCCGCCATCAAACGCATTGGCCTCGAGCACGCGGGCACAGCCGTTAACGACGTTATCGAGCGCCGTGGGGCTGACGTTGACCGAAACACCGGTCTCATCGCGCAGGCGCACGTCGAGACCGCGCAGCAGCGCGCCGCCACCAGTCAGCAAAATGCCGTAGTACATAAGGTCCGAGGCAAGATCGGGAGGCGTAGCGTCGAGTGCGTCCTTGACGGCCTTGGCCATCTCGTCGAGCGGCTTGTTGAGCGCGCGACGAATCTCCTCGCTCTCGATGCGCACGGTCTTGGGCAGACCGGTGATCACGTCGCGGCCGTTGACCTCGACGTCGAGCTCATCCTTGAGCGGCACGGCAGAGCCGACCTTGATCTTGATGTCCTCTGCCGTACGCTCGCCGATGGCCAGGTTGTAGGCATCGCGAACGTGCGTGAGGATGGCCTGATCGAACTCGTCACCGGCAATACGGATGGACTGCGAGACGACGATGCCGCCCATAGCGATAACGGCGACCTCGGTAGTACCGCCACCGATGTCGATGACCATGGAGCCGGTGGGCTCCTCGACGGGCAGGTCGGCGCCGATAGCGGCAGCCATGGGCTCCTCGATCAGGTAGGCCTGGCGAGCACCGGCCTGGATCGTGGCCTCAAAGACAGCACGCTTCTCGACCGACGTGACACCGGAAGGAACGCAGACGACGACGCGCGGACGCGGAGTCCACGGATAGCGCTTCTCGGAAGCCTTGTCGATAAAGTAGCGAAGCATGGCTTCGGTAACATCGAAGTCGGCAATGACGCCGTCCTTCAGGGGACGAACGGCCACGATGTTGCCGGGCGTGCGGCCGAGCATACGCTTGGCCTCGATGCCGACTGCCAGGATGCGCTCGTCGTTCTTGTCGATGGCGACGACGGAGGGCTCGCGAATGACGATGCCCTTGCCGCGCACGGAGACAAGCGTATTTGCGGTACCGAGGTCGATGGCAAGATCGCCCGCATAGCTACCGAAGAACATATCCATCAAAGAAAACAACGCAACTCCTGATGTGTTGGATGATTGCTGGAAAACTACTAGCTCATGATACTAGCGCAAGCCCGGCACCTCACTTGCGGTGAAGCGCCGGGCAAAGCTAAATCCCATAAGGTCACTACTGGTTGTCAGCAGCCGAGAAATCCATATCGAGCGAGGAAACGGCCCAGCCGATATGGTTGTCGGAGCGCACGAATTTGACGGTGTACTCCTGCTCGCCGCCCTTGGACAGCGAAGCCTTCACCTTAGCGGTTGTCTCGGTCATGGACTGATCCATGCCCTCGACGGACACGGTGGCGCCCTGCGGAATCGAGGAGATGATCATCGACTTGGCGTCCTCGGACAGGCTCGAGGCCAGGCAGGACTCGGCCTTGGCGGTATCGCCGTCACCGGCAGCCTGGAACAGGTCGGTGATGACGGATTCCTGAGAGGGGTAGCCCATGCCGCGCGTATAAGCATAGCCAAGACCGCCGGCAGCGATCACGATGAGCAGAAGCAGCACCAGGAAAATCTTAAGACCCGTGTGGCGGTGGCGACGACGGACCTTGGCCTGCTTGCGGTCCTGCTGGACCATCTCGGACTCGGACAGCGTAAAGAAGCCGGTGTCCGAGGGATCGGGCATAAACTGACCGGTCGCGCCCGTGGGATCGAGCGGGTCGACAGCGGGAGCGTCCATCGCGGGAGCCGGAGCCGTGGACATGGCCGTCTGGGCCGAAAGCGCGGCGAGCGAGTCGTGCACGCGGGCAAGCTCATCGGCCTGCTCGGGCGTGAGCTGGTAGATGCCATCGGCGGTAGCGGCGTTAAAGGCATCGAGTGCATCGGAAGGACGGCCGGCGGCGGAAAGCGCTTGGCCCATGCCGGCGTTGAGGGCGCGCGTATCGTCGCGCGGACCGGCAAAGTCGATAGCCGTGCGGTAGGTCTCCACGGCATCCGCCGAACGGCCGAGCTTAATGAAGCAACGACCAAGCTCGCCGAGCGCGACGGCAGGAGCCGGATTGGCGCCGTCGATGGCAGCCTGACGGAAGGCAGTACCCGCGTTGGCATAGTCGCCCGACTGGAACAGCGCATTACCCAGGCCCAGATAGGCCTTGAACGGCGTGGCATAGGAAGCATCCTGCGTAGCAGCAGAGAACGCCTGGGCGGCCGTCGTGTAGTCGCCCACGGCGGCGAGCGCCTTGCCGCGGTTGGTGAGCAGCGCGCCGCGCTTGCCATAGGTGCCGTCGTTGAGGGCGGCGGCATAGGCCTCGGCGGCCTCGGCATACATGCCCAGGTGCATCAAGGCGTTGCCACGAAGGTGATCGGCCTCGCCCATAATCTCATCGGGAGTTTTTGCCGCCCCAAGCATCTGAGCTGCAGCGGAAAAATCACCCGCGCGGTAAGCGGCGCGGCCCTGTTGGATCAGCTGGCTATTCAAGGAAATCCCCTTTACTCGTGAACGATCTCAACATGGACGATCTCGTCGCCGGCACGCAGCTGCGAAATCACATCGAGACCCTCGACCGTGGTACCAAAGACGGTGTAACCGGAATCGAGGTTATGCTGGGCACCCAGGCAGAAGTAAAACTGCGAACCCGCGGAATCGGGGTCCATGGAGCGCGCCATGGCAAGGGCACCATCGACATGGCTGTTGCGCGGATTGGTGGCAAACTCGCCCTTGATGCAGTAGCCGGGGCCACCGGTACCGGGCATGCCGTCGGGGCCCTCAAGGCCGGCAGCGACGTCGGCGCCGGACATGTCACGGGTATTGGGGTCGCCGCCCTGGATGACAAAACCGGGCACATAGCGATGGAACTTAAGGCCGTCATAGAAGCCCATCGTGGAAAGCTCGCAGAAGTTCGCCACATGGATGGGGGCGCCCTCACCGTCAAACTTGACCTTGATGGTGCCCTTCGACGTCTCGATCACCGCGCACTCGTCACCGACGAGCTGGTACTCGGGCGTATAGAGCTCTTTCTTAAAACCAAACATGTGGTTCCTTCCTCGTGCGTTTAAAGCATATTTGTACGAATTGTAGCAATAAGCACGGGCTTCCATCAATTGCGCACGCAGGTTATGCCGCCGGAGGGCAACAAATTACGAACGCTGCTGCGGCCTCCATGCGCTCACGTTGGCGTCGTACTGGTTAAGCGCGCTGTTGCCGCCCTGTGCGATGGGCGCCAGGATCTCGCTCTGACGGGCGCTCAGCGACTCGCCGTCGGGAATGGACAGCGAGATATCCCAGCTCTGGCAGATCACGTCGACACGCTCGTACATCCACTGGGCGAGCTGCTTTAGATGATCGATATCCTCCGCATAGACCGTGTCGTCCTGAACCTTGAGGTTGCTGAGCTCATCCTGGGTCTTTTTAATCTGGTCGCGCAGGGCATAGGCGCTCTGCGACAGCTCCTGACGAGTGGAAAGCGGTGTACGCAGATAGCCGTTATTAAACGAATCGATGACCTCGCCGATCTGATTCTCGTCGCTGTACGACACGATGGTCTGGTACAGGCCGTCGAGCCTGGTGTAGAGCTGGTCGTCGGTTAAGACGGTCTCCTCCTGAACGACCTCGGACGCATCCTCTTGCTTGGACTCTTTCTCGGTGGCCTCGCCCTTTTGGCGCGACGGGAATGTGGTCTTGGCTGCTTGGCCAAACTGGTCGTAGAAGCCGGGCATGACGCCCATGGGATCGGCAGTCACAAACCAATAGGCACCACCGCACACGGCGGCGAGCACCGCGATGACAATGATCGGCTTGGGGATATGGCGCTTGTGCTTGTGATAGGCATCCTCGTCGGGGTGGACCTTGCGCTTGGCCTTTTGCTTTTTGGGCTGGGCATCATCGCGCAGGGACACCGGCGTGGGGATATCGACCTTGGGGATGCCAAAATCCTTATCGAAGGCAGGCAACACGCAGGTCTCGTTGGGGTCGGCTGCGTCGGAGAGCACCGCGGCGGCAGAAGCCGGCGCGTGGGGCACCTCGGTATCGATCTGCTCCTGCGTCAGGCGCGGAAAGCCGGCCGTGCGCCCTGCGGCCAGGTCGGATGCGGCCGCGTCCTCGGAAAGGATGCCTGGCGCGGGGCGTCCACACTTGGGACAGGTACGGTCATGCGGGGACAGACGGGCGCCGCAGCCGTCGCAGAACACGAACTCGGTATGCTCGGGGCCATCGCCCGGACCAACGTATGCGTTGCAATAGGGGCAGAACGAGGCGCCGTCCTCGATGGTCTTTAGGCAATGCGGGCAGATCACGGCATCCTCTTTTCGAAGCAATTCAAACAATCGAGGTTAGAGCATAACATCGCCACGGCCCCACAGGAACAAGGCACCAATTCAACATCGCCAGGGCGCGTAGCTACTTCTTCTTTTTGCTTGGCATCGAGACTTTGATGCCTTGGGCGGACTTGGTCACGCGAGAGCGCTTGGCTCCGGTACTCTTCTTTTTCTTGGGCTGGGCCTGGGCCACGCCCTCGAGTGCGCGGGCCTCGGCCTCGCGAGCGGTGCGATCTTCGCGACGCTGCGCCATGTCGGCGGCAACGCGCTTGGCAAAACGTTCGGCCGTCGAACCCGTCGAGCTCACCTTGCCGCCACCGCGACCCAGGCGGACGCGCACACCGCGGCCAAAACCAGTTGCGGCATGACGACGACGCGGCTTGAGCGAATCCATCATCGTGGCGAGCTTAAAAAACACCGAGCAGGTAAAGACCACAATGACAGCCAAGATAACCATCTGGCCCATCGACAGGTTGGCAATGGACAGCAGCTCTGGGAATCCGATAACGCCCACCAGGATGCCGGCGACTACAAACACAAAGAGCACCACACGTAAGGGCGTGAGAGGTTGCGAGATGCGCCAGATCAGGCTGACACTCGCCGCGCACGACGTGAGCAGGCACATGGTCGAAAGCGTAAGCTGGCTAAAGCCAAATACACGCGCCACGAAGATATCGAGTGCCGCGGCCAAAATGACCGCAATCGACGCCGGCAGCGCACGCTTAAACACGTTGGTCAAGAACGACCCTTTCACGCGGGCGTTATTGGGCTCCAGGCCCAGGACAAAGCCCGGCGCGCCGATGCAGAAGAAGTTGATGAGCGTCATCTGAATGGGCTCGAAGGGATACGGCGGCAGCACGATGCACAGCGCCGCCAGGCCCATCGAGAACAGCGTCTTGGTCAGGAACAGCGAGGCCGAACGCTGCAGGTTGTTGATGGAGCGACGGCCCTCGGCCACCACGGCGGGCATCGAGGCAAAGTCGTTGTCGACGAGCACGATCTCGGCCACGTTGCGCGCGGCATCGGAGCCGGCCGCCATGGCCACGGAGCAGTCGGCCTCCTTGAGCGCCAGCACGTCGTTGACGCCGTCGCCCGTCATGGCCACGGTGTGTTCGCGGCGCTTGAGCGCCTGCACGAGCTCGCGCTTCTGCTGCGGGGTCACACGACCAAAGACATGGTAGCGGTCCACTGCGGCATCGAGCTTGGCCGGCGTATCGAGCGTCGTGGCGTCCACATAAGCGTCCGCCCCCGGCACGCCCACCACGCGCGCGATCGACGA
>USKV01000104.1 GCA_900555355.1 uncultured Collinsella sp. | reverse complement strand
CCGCCGCTTTATGCCGATGCGTAACGAGCGCTAGCGCTCCAAATTGGGAACGATGCTGCCCTCCGTTACCGCGTGCACGGCAAGACGCATGATGTTGTCGTAGCCGGTCTTGCTCAGGATCTCCGAGATGCGACGCTTGATGGTGCCCTCGCTCATAAACAGCTCGGCCGCGATCTCGCGGCGGCTTTTGCCCTCGCAGGCAAGGCGCAAAATCGACAGCTCGACATCGTCGAGTGCCGCCGTACCCGAAAAAATGCTCTCGGGCGGCTTGGGAAACGTGCAATAGCCCGCCAGCGTGGAGCGCATCACGGCGAACAGCTCGTCGATACCGACGTTCTTGTACACAAAGCTATCGACGCCCGCCTCGCGAGCTTGATCGACAAAGGTGATCTCGGGCATACCGGTCATGATAATGATGCGGCACTCGGGCAGTTGCTCCTTGATGCGCGCCGCCGCCACGATGCCGTTGGAATCATGCTCGGTGCATACGTCCATCAGTATCATGTCCGGGCGCTCCTTGAGCGCGACACCCAAGGCCTCGGAGGCATCGGCGATGGCGGAAACAACAGTCATATCGGGCTGGTCGCCAACGGAGCGCGCCAGGCTCTCGCGCAGGATGGCCTGGTCTTCGACTATAAGGACGCGGATCATGAGTTTCTCCTTTGGGACGTGTCGTTGGCGTTAAGCGGAATGGATACCGTAAGCGTAAAGGGCGGGGCGGCGTGGACCTCTAGACTGCCACCCAGATCTTGCGCGACATGCCTCATACCTGGGATACCCGTTCCCTCGCGATACGATACGGGGGCCGGGGACCCGTCGTTAGAAATCGTCATGCGCGCGACGGCTCCAGCATCCGCCCCCTCCTGCCACAGACGCACGTGGACCCGATGCGCCTGCGCATGCTTGGTGGCATTGGTCGAGGCCTCGCGGATAATCTGTAAAAATGCGGCGGCGACACGAGCGTTCTTAGGCAGCGCACCCTCGACATCAATCTGCACGCTCACCAGGCCAAAAGCATGGACGATATCACCCAGCTGCTCTGCAGGCTCGCTGGCACCGCCACTGCGCAAATCGGCGGCGATTGAGCGCAGCAGCGGGTCGATCTGCTCGAGTGACTCGTCATCCAGGCGCCCCTCCTCCAGATAACGATGGAGGATGGACAGGCGCTGCCCGATCACGTCGTGCACGCGAGCGCGCATACGCAGATAGGCCGCATTGTCAGCAACTTTTTTGACTTCTTCGATCTGGGCTTGGAGCTCTTGGCCCGCAAGCTCAAGCAGGTGGTTGGCTTGCGCCAGGCGATCATGGGCATGCGCATACTCTGTTACATCCAGGCCGATAATGCGCTCGAAGAGGCGGCCCGAAACCATAACGTCATCGTGCACAAACAAGCGAATCTCGGCGGGAGAAACCTCGACCACCGCCCGCGCCTCACCAAAGCGGTCCAGATTAATCCGCACGCGGTTCTGGCTGCTTTCGGGCATTTGCATGCTAAGTTTGCGCAGATCGTTCCATGTACCGCTCATGTCGTGCAGATCGGTGGGCATATGAAGTTCCACCAGGTTTTTTCGCATGCAGCGGTTCATGAGCAGCGGACGGCCCCTCGGGTCCAGATACAGGATGCCCACAGGAATCACGTTGATGGTTTCGATCGTCGAGAACGCGGTGATATCCTCCTGGCGGTTACGGACGTCCATCAAGAGCGCCGCGATGGAACGGAACAGGAAGAACGCTCCCTCTGCGATAAGGACAACGGTCCACGCCGAGCCCATGGCAAAAACCACCGGCGGTGTAACGGCGACAACAAGCAGCAGCTCGACCAGCATGACGGGGCGACGATAGTGCACCATAAGCACCACGCCATAGGCAAAGATCGCGGCATTGAGCCACAACGCTCCGCCCATTGCCCTGGCGCAAACGTCAAGCGGCGCCACCAGATATGAGCCAGACGACGCGAACAAGATGAGCGCCGAAATAACTAGGTGAAGCACAAGGCTCGCCTCGTAGGCGCAAATCACCTTACGGTTATAGGACGAGCGGCGCGATGCGATGAGCGGGACGTGGATCGTCTGCAGACACGCAGCCAGGGCAAAGACAACATCGAGCGCAACGATTTGGGGAAGAATGAGCGAAATCTGCATCGTCACTCACCCGCCCTCGGCATCAAGACGATCATGCGCAGCTGGCCGGGCTCGCCCTCAAAGCGGTATGCCACGTTGCGCCCTTGCAGAGCGCTTTCGAGCTCTTGCGCAGCGGGCGTCTGCGAAAGATCTTCATCATCGTTGGAAAAAAGCGTGGCACGCAGCTCGACACTGCATCGGTCATGGTCGCCCAAGTGATACATAAGCGCCGGATGGTCGGTGGTGTAGGCAAAAAACGCAAAGTCATACACGCAGTCGTACAGGGCGCTTACCGTACTGGCGTGCAACGGGCGCCGTATGGCGATAATCGAGGCGCAATCGATATCGATGGTGCGCAGGTCGCTTGCGAGCTCGTTGGCAATGAGCTGAATGCGGTCGCGATCAAAACCGCTCTCCCCGTGCTGTGCCAACGTGAGCGACCCCTTGCGCTTGCAATAGGCGACGAGCATCTTGGCGCGCTGCAGCATGCGGTAACGCTCGTGCGAAGACGCTTCGTCGGTCAACGGCGGCAGCGAACTCAGCAGGTCGTACATCCCTTCGAGCGCGCGGGCAAGCGCCTGGTCCACGTCTTGGACCAGCAAGGTCTCGGCCTCTTGATCTGCCAAATGCGTCTTAAGGTCGTAGTCGGCGGCGAGCAGCTCGTTTTGACGCTGCAACTCCATGCGACGCTGCGCCAGTTCACGGTTAAGCTCGTTGAGCTCCGACACGTCTTGGGCAAGCAGGGCCGATCCGCCCAGCAGCGGAAAGGCACGGTACATTACATCGGGATCGGACGCCACGGCAAAGGCATGGGCGCGGCCGTGCTCCTGGGTCCGCAACTCCTCGCGCACGCCTACCGGCATTGGCTTTGACACTGGCGTGGCATAGACTTCCTGCAGGTCGCGCGTTAGAACTTTGAGGTCGAGCGGCAAGGTGTCGAAGATGCCGGCGATGTCGTGATATGACGGAATGACACCGCAATCGAGACAGATTTCCATCGCCACCACGCACAAGACGCAATAGACGAGCGAGAAGTTGAGCCTCCATGCCCAGGGCACGCGCAACGCATATGAGATGGCAAAGAACGCGCCGCCCAGCAGCACGAGCGCCGCCGTGCCCGAGAAACGTTGGATGCGAAAGGACGAGGACCGACCAACCAGGATAAAAAAGGCCACGAAGTCAAAGGCCGTCCACGCGAGGACGGCAAAATAACCCCAGCCGTACGTGTAATCGTTGCTCCAGGTGTCGCTTGTACGGTCAAAGTGGAAGACCTGCTGGTGAAAATCGTTGGTGAGCACAAATCCGATAAGCAGGATAGCCATAATCCACAGCGCAGCGCAGTAGCGGCGACCCAGGCGGTGTTGCTCCAGGCCCGCAAGGCGCAGACCACACAACTGGTAGAGCAGCGGAATGAGCGTCATGGGCACGTAGTACAGGTACCACAGCACGGTGGCATAGAACGGCGTGAACGACTTGTACTTCAGAATGACTTCGATCATCCACAGGGCGCAGATGGTGGCGATGGCAACAAGACGGCGGCGCAACACATAGTCCAAACAGCGCAGATAGACCGATACGCCCCAGATCGAAAATATAATTGCGGCGACAAGCAGCGGGAGAGAGCTCGAGTGGGCGAGCGCATCCACGACCTCTTCGGACACCTCGCTATAGGCGGGCACGGCGTTGGAAAGTTTGGGATCGAAGGCGAACAGCGCCGGCAAGACTGCCAAAAGCATGAGGAACAGTGCGGTGATGGCGCCAGCGATAGCAAAGACGCGGTGACGGTATACCTGATGTGTTATGCCAACAAGGAATCGCGGCATGGCGAAGAGCCTGCCGCCCCTAGGATCCGCTACGGGCGCGGATCGGGCGGCCGCGTGGCCGATATGTCGCTCGCGGGTACCCATAGTGCTTTTAGTGTACCGACAGATGGGTCGAAAAAGCGGGCTGCATGTCCCAAAATCCGCAGACGGCAAGGCGCCCGGCGAACATTACCTGCTCGCTGGGCGCCTTGGTTAGGAGGCTATGAAGTCGAGTGTCTCAGCTTCCTTAGGAAAGGTCCTCACCATTAGAAGCAATAACCTTCTTGTACCAGTCGAAGCTCTTCTTCTTGGAACGCTTGAGGGTGCCGTTGCCCGCATCATCGCGGTCGACATAGATAAAGCCGTAGCGCTTGGACATCTCGCCTGTGCCGGCAGACACCAGGTCGATCGGGCCCCAGGTGGTGTAGCCCAGCAAGTCAACGCCGTCCTCGGTCACCGCATCGCGCATCGCGGCGATATGCTGGCGCAGATAGTCGATACGGTAGTCGTCGTTGATGGAGCCATCCTCCTCGACAACATCCTTGGCGCCCAGACCGTTCTCGACCACAAACAGCGGCTTCTGATAACGGTCGTACAGGTCGTTGAGGGTGATGCGGAAGCCCAGCGGATCGATGGCCCAGCCCCACTGGCTCTCCTGCAGGTAGGGGTTCTTGGCGCCGGCGAAGGCGTTGCCCTGGGTGCGCTCGACATCGGGGTTGTCGGCACCGGCGGAGCAACGGGTGCTGTAATAGCTAAAGCTGATGAAGTCGACGGTGTTGGCGGCCAGGATCTCGCGGTCCTCGTCCGTCATGCCCACATCGATGCCCGGGCGCTCGAGCTTCTTGACGGCATAGGCCGGGTAGTAGCCGCGGCTCTGGACGTCGACGAAGAAGTAGTTGTCCTGGTTGTCGAGCTGCGCCTGGCGCACATCGCCCGGACGGCAGCTGTAGGGGTAGTAGCTACCCGCGGCGAGCATGCAGCCAATCTTGACCTCAGGATCGATCTCGTGAGCGATCTTGGTTGCCCAAGCGCTGGCGACGAGCTCGTTGTGGGCGGCCAGGTACTCGACGGCCTCCTTGTTCTCGCCCTCCTCAAAGACCAGACCGGCACCCATAAACGGCAGGTGCAGGATCATATTGATCTCGTTAAAGGTAAGCCAGTACTTCACCAGACCCTTGTAGCGGGTGAAGATCGTGGTCGCGAGGTTCTTGTAGAAGTCGATGAGCTTGCGGTTGCGCCAGCCGCCGTACTCCTTGATGAGGTGAATCGGGCAGTCGAAGTGCGTGATGGTCACGAGTGGCTCGATGCCGTGCGCCTGACACTCGCGGAATACGTCCTCGTAGAAGGCCAGGCCAGCCTCGTTGGGCTCGGTCTCGTCACCGTTGGGGAAGATGCGGGTCCACGCCAGGCTCATGCGGAAGGTCTTAAAGCCCATCTCGGCAAAGAGGGCGATGTCCTCCTTGTAATGGTGATAGAAATCGATGCCGGTCTGCGCGGGATAGTAATAGCCGTCCTCGAAGTCGAGCATCTTGCGCTGGCCGGAGACCACCGCATAGCGCTCGGGGCCGTGCGGAGCCACGTCCACGTTGGCCAGGCCGCGGCCGTCCACGTTGTAGGCGCCCTCGCACTGGTTGGCAGCCGTCGCGCCGCCCCACAAGAAGTCTTTACGGAAAGCCATGCATCGATCCTTTCATACGCTGCTTGTCGTGGTTTCAGTATCCCCGCAAATAGGGCCTCGCCCAACGACAGCGGCGCAGGTCGACACTTCTTTTCGCACACGGCGGTCCGGCGACCGCCCGCAGCTGACACTTTTTGATACCCGCCTGCCCAACCACCACAAAGGGGACAGGCACCTTTGTGGTGGTTTGGGCCCGTTTGTCTCGATCTGTAACAGTTAGGCCGCCAAAACCGGGCCTGGTGTTACAGATCGAGACCTTTCGGGCACCCTCTGCAGTTTGTCTTGATCTGTAACAGGTAGAGACGATTTAGCCCGCTAG
>USKV01000103.1 GCA_900555355.1 uncultured Collinsella sp. | reverse complement strand
CTGTTCATGTTTATTTGAACACATTCAAACATCGAGTGCAACCATTATTTGTTTAACTTTGTTCTTTTTTGAACAAATACCGTTCACGGATGATTGTTGACCGTTTGGGATCGTGAAAGCTTCGTCCTGGCACGTCTTCAACAAACAAAAGGGACGGCTGAGAACGAGTCTCGGCCGTCCCTTTGCGGTATGCCCCAGCAAATACAGCTGTTTTAGCTACTCGACCTGCCTACCCTTTTTGGTGTGCTTGGACGGAGCACTCAGAAAGCGGCCCGTCAAATAGTTCGCCGGGCCGGAAATATCAATCCCCAGCAGCACATACCCCAGCCACAGAAACGCCGCGAGCACCAGCAATGGAATCACGCACGAGGTCACGATCATCACGATGACGCCTTCGATGAGATCGGTCACCTGCTGCACAATCTCATCGGTCATCTGCTTGGCGCCGCTGGTCACCGACGTGACAAGACCCGAGGCGCCGTCGGCAAGCTGCTCAAGCACGTTCTTGGACTCTGTGGACTCGGCCTTTTTCTTGCTTGCCTTGGAGTTATCACTATCTTCCGCACTCGCAGCGTCAGTCGCCTTTTGCTCAGCTTGCTCAATACTTACGCGATACGTTTCATCGACCTTCTGCGACACCCATACGCTCGCGGGCACGAGCGCCATGCCGATCACGGCAACCACCAGCACGCGCGTCGCCACACGGCGCAGGACAGTGCTCGTGCTCCAGCGCCCGTGAATGCCGAGCGACACCGCAAAGAGCACCAACGCAAACGGGATTAAGATGCCCAGGCCGACCGACCACAAAATGGTTAGCAGGTATTTCTCTAGGTAGAGCACGGCAAGCACGATACCAAGGTTGCCTGAAAGCTGCGCGAGCTGCTCGGCAACCGGCGTTCCCGTATCACCCGGCAGCGCGGTAATGCCCGCAGACAGCGCCACGCACGAGGTCGTGAGCGCCAGTACGTTACCCTTCTTTTGGTCGATGACCTCGATGGTGGAGTCCCAAGTTTTGGTATCGGCGAAATGCGGACGAGCCACAAAGCCCGACAGCAGCGCCAGGACCACAAGCGCAACGATAAAGCCAATCTGCAGCTTTTTGTTTGCGCACACGACATCGGACAGGCTGGGCTGCAGCTCGGTTACCGTCGTGTGCTCGGTTATCTGGACAGGACGCCCATGAGCCATCTCGTGCGCGTCTCTTTTTTGTATTGACCCGTTATCCGGCATTTGGATACCTCCTCAGTCCGGCGTTTAATGCGAAAGGAAGTATACCCACCGAGCAAAAATCGAACGGGAGGACGAACGGAGCGCACCAAGACTGTCCCCAATGACTAGTCGTTTAAGAACGTCCCCAATGACTAGAATAGGGATTGTTTTGCGCCCGTCGGCCCCTATTCAGTCCCTATTTCACCGCAACTTGAAGGAGAACAGAAAAAGCCCTGTCGCGGGTAGCGGCAGGGCTTTTGGAAGGGGACTTGGTTGTGCGGGCTCGTTAGGCGAGCTTGGCCTCGAGCTCGGCAATGCGCTTGTAGGCATCGATGGTAAAGCGGGCCTGCTTCTCCAGGATCATGGTGGTCATGAGAGTGTCCTGAGCATGGGCCATGATGAAGGTCATCTCCATCTCGCCACCGCCGGCCTCCTGCGAAAGCAGCTTGGTCTGCGTGTCGTGGGCACCGATGAGCGCATCGCTGGCATCCTTGTGCAGCTGCTCGGCCTTCTCAAAGTCACCCTCGCGAGCAGCATCGAGCGCTGCAAGCAGATCGGTCTGGGCGTCACCTGCGTATGCGACAATCTCGAATCCAACCATCGAGATTTCTTCTTTGGTTGCCATATTGCGTTCCTTTCACATATGAACCAATGGAGAGCATCGCGTCCGGGCATACGCGCTGCGTTGTGTATGACAGAAACAATAACATTCAAACAAAAAAGAACAGCGCAAAACGTAATTTCAAGCTATGAACGGTCACTTTTCGCCCGTGAACGGTTTTTAAACCAATTTGAACAATATCGAACACAATTAGCGGCAACCCAAACAGACCCGCGCCCTAGCGTACATCGCGCACCGTATCGCCCTCGACGAGCACGCCCGGAAACAGCATGTGCTCCACACCGGGTGCAACGCCCTCGGCGCCAGCAATCTTGTCGACCGCCCACATGCCGACGCGCTTGTTGTCAAAGCGCACCGTGGTCAGGCGACGGTCGGGCACGATATCGCCCAGGCTATCGTCAACACCCACCACGCTCACATCCTCGGGCACGTGCTTTC
Organism: uncultured Collinsella sp.; assembly: GCA_900555355.1. Taxonomy (GTDB): domain Bacteria; phylum Actinomycetota; class Coriobacteriia; order Coriobacteriales; family Coriobacteriaceae; genus Collinsella. The sequence goes on along the minus strand of USKV01000103.1, from coordinate 3,681 downwards.
CGCGCGACTCGAGCCCGCGAATGCAGCCATATGCCATGGCATCGTTGGAGGCATAGATGGCAGTACAGGCTGGATCGTCCGCCAGAGCCTGGCCTGCGGCATATCCGCTCTGTGCCGTCCAGTCGCCGCGCACGAGCTGCGAGGGCTCAATGCCATGCGCGCGCAATGTCTCGCGCCAGCCTTCCTCGCGCCGCATGCCCGAAAGCGAGCGCTCGGGGCACGAGATAAAGTGCACGGTTTTGTGCCCCCGCCCCAGCAAGTACTCGACAACTTGACGCGAGCAATCGAACTGGTCGTTATCGACCGTTGAACAGAGCGGGTGCTCCAGCATGGTAACGAGCACCGTCTGCATACCGGGCAGCGGCTCAAAAGTGCCAAAGTCTGCCGGCATGCGGTTCATGATCACGACCATGCCGTCTACCGGCAGCGCGCTCATGCGTGACGATGCGCTCTCGAGGGTATACGGATGCCCGTCTACCTTAGTGAGGGTGATGGCATAGCCGTGCTTATCGGCGGCGGCGGCAAAGCCCTCCATACGGTCGAGGTTGCCTGTACCGGTAATGTTGAACATGGCGACGCCGACGGTCTTAAACTTGCCGCGGCGCAGCGATCGACCGGCAAAATTGGGGCGATACCCCAGCTCGCGCATGGCGGCACGCACGCGTTCCTTGGTCTCGGGGCGCACGCTGGGCGAATCGTGCACGGTGCGCGAGACCGTCTGCTCCGAGACGCCCGCGAGGCGCGCTACGTCTTTGACGGATACCGATTTTTTAACAGCGGCCATAGGTCGATCTTTCTATGTCAACGATGCCATTGGTGGCACCTTGCGCAGTCATTTTTAACGCCTTCAAGTATATCCAACGCCTCCCCCACCATACGCTCACCACCCAAAACCTACCGTTCACCGACATTTTTGCTTCCCCGAACGGCTTTTGTCGATCAAATGTTAACGTTGCCATTGTGCAAACACAGAGCCACCGGGCGGCTCAAACGTTTACGCATAAGGAATCGACGGTTCGCAGGCACAGGAACCACCGGTTCGCGTCTATTTTTGTGTCGCAAAATGGCAACGTCAACATTTTGGCAAGCAAACGTCAAAAGCTACCATCGTTGCTAACCCACCGACTCTTAGGAGCTTTGCATGGAGCAACTCATCGCCACCATCGAAAAGGGCCAGCCCTTTTTCAACGCGATCGCCCGCAACAAGTACCTCAAGGCGATCCGCGACGGTTTTATCTCCGTCATCCCCATCATCATCTTCTCGTCCATCTTCTGCTTGGTAGCCTCGGTCCCCAACATCTGGGGTTTCTACTGGCCCGATGACATCAACAACGCCCTGTGGAAGTGCTACAACTACTCCATGGGCATCCTGGCCATCGCCTGCGCCGCCACCACGGCCAAGCACTTCGCCGACGCTCAGAACCGCGATCTGCCCAAGAACAACCAGATCAACTTTATCTCGTGCATGTGCGCGGCCATCATCGGCTTCTTGCTCCTTTCGAGCGACACCATCGCCACAGACGCCGCCAGCGGCTTCAACACCACCTACCTTGGTTCCAAGGGCCTGCCGACCGCTTTCATCGCTGCGTTTGTGACCGGCATCATCTACAAGTTCTTCATTAAGCGCAACATCACCGTCAAGATGCCCGAGCAGGTTCCGCCCAACATCTCGCAGACCTTCAAGGACATCATCCCCTTCTCCGTCTGCATCACCGTCTTTTGGGTTTTTGACATCGTCTTCCGCGCTGCTTTTGGCTTCTGCTTTGCCCAGGGTGTCATCCAGGTGTTCCAGCCCCTGTTCACCGCTGCCGATGGCTATATCGGCCTCGCTGTTATCTACGGCGCCATGAGCCTCTTCTGGTTCGTCGGCGTCCACGGCCCCTCGATCGTCGAGCCCGCCATCGCCGCCGCTCTCGTTGCCAACATGACCGACAACCTAGCTGCGTTCCAGGCTGGCCAGCACGCTTCCGCCGTCCTGACCCAGGGTGCCCAGTACTTCGTCGTCTGCATGGGCGGCACCGGCGCCACGCTCGTCCTGGTCTTTATGTTCTGCTTCCTAGCCAAGTCCCAGGAGATGCGCGCCGTCGGTAAGGCCGCCATCGTCCCCGTCTGCTTTGCCGTCAACGAGCCGCTGCTGTTCGCCGCGCCTATCGTGCTCAACCCCGTCTTCTTTGTCCCGTTTGTCTTTGCCCCAATCGCCAACATCTGGATCCTCAAGATCTTTATCGACTTCTTGGGCATGAACGGCTTTATGTACACCCTGCCTTGGACCGTCCCCGGCCCCATCGGCACCATCATGGGCCTGGGCTTCCAGCCGCTCGCCTTTGTGATGCTCGCCCTTATCCTGGTCGTCGACTTCGTTCTGTACTATCCGTTCTTCCGTGCCTATGACGCCCAGAAGTGCGCCGAGGAGGCCGAGATCTCCCAAGAGGAGCTCGCCGCCAAGAATGCCGAGAAGGCCGCCAAACTCAACGATGCCTTCCAGGGCAAGGCTGACGCCAAGAGCGTTGCCGCCGGCGCTGCTGCCGAGGCCGTGAAGTCCGACGCGCCCGCCGCTCCCGCCGCGGTCGCCACTGAGGCAACGACCGCCAGTGACCTCAACGGCAAGCGCGTGCTCGTGCTCTGCCAGGGTGGCGGTACCTCGGGCCTGCTCGCCAACGCGCTGGCCAAGGCCGCCAAGGAGCGCGGCATCAATCTTGAGACCGCTGCCGAGGCCTATGGCAACCACGTGGACATGCTCCCCGACTTCGATCTGGTCGTCCTGGCCCCGCAGGCCGCAAGCTACCTGGCCGACCTGCAGAAGGACTGCGAGCGCGTGGGCAACAAGTGCGTCGCCTGCCGCGGTAAGCAGTACATCGAGCTTTCCCAGAACGGCGATAAGTCTCTCGCCTTCGTAAGCGAGCAACTCTCGAAGTAAGTAACGCACAGGGCCAGCCGACCATCCAAGACCGGCTGGCCCTTCGATTTAGACGATTGGATCATCATGTCCGTTAACCCTGCTAGCGTCACCAACCCGCCTGCGCAGTTTCCCGAGGACTTTGTCTTTGGCGGCGCTACCGCTGCCTACCAGGTAGAGGGCGAGACCCGCACCCACGGTAAAGGCAAAGTCGCCTGGGACGACTTCCTGGAGGCCCAGGGGCGCTTTTCCCCCGATCCCGCTTCGGACTTCTACAACCAGTACCCCGTCGACTTGGAGCTGTGCGAAGAGTTTGGCATCAACGGCATTCGCCTCTCCATCGCCTGGAGCCGCATCTTCCCCAACGGTACCGGCGAAATCAACCCCGAGGGCGTCCAGTTCTACCACGATCTCTTCGCCGAGTGCCATAAGCACCATGTTGAGCCGTTCGTCACGCTGCATCACTTTGACACGCCGCTTCCTCTCTTTGAGAAGGGCGACTTCCTCAACCGCGAGACCATCGACGCCTTTGTGGACTTTGCCACCTTCTGCTTTAAGGAGTACGCCGACCAGGTGACCTACTGGTTCACCTTTAACGAGATCTGGGCCGACGCCTCCAACACCTACATCGAGGGCACCTTCCCCGGCGGCGTCAAGGCGCATCTTGCCGAGGCCTTCCAGTGCGAACACAACATGATGCTCGCCCACGCCAAGGCCGTGCTGGCCTTCCACAACGGCGGCTTTAAGGGCAAGATTGGCGTCATTCAGTCGCTGGAGTTTAAGAA
>USKV01000102.1 GCA_900555355.1 uncultured Collinsella sp. | reverse complement strand
ATTGGTGTAAAAGGCACGCCATGCTTGGATGGGGATTGTTATCCGTTTGTAAAGGTTGGGCAGAGCTTGCGGTAAGGGTTTATCAAATGCCCGTAAGAAACCGCAGTTGGCGCGGACGTTGCCCGGTCGGGGTCGTATCTTTCCAAACAGCAAAGCGGGCAGGGTGCCCGCGAGTCGCATGTATGAAAGGAAGATCATGCTCGATCAGGCTTATTCTCGTCGTCAGTTCCTCGGCCTCGCTGGTGGTCTTGCCAGCTTCGTGGGCCTCGGCCTCGTTGGTTGCGGCGGCGCAGGCGCTTCCGACGCCGCCGACAAGGGTAGCGCCACTGCTGCCGAGTCCGTCTCCGGCGAGGTGACCTACGACGGTGCCTCTTCGTTCCAAGCTCTCGTCGAGGCCGCTGCCGAGAAGTTCATGGACGCCAACCCCGATGTCTCCGTCTCCGGCTCGGGTAACGGTTCGGGCAAGGGCCTGACCGCTGTTGCCGCCGGCACCGTTACCATCGGTAACTCCGACGTCTTCGCCGAGTCCAAGCTCGAGGCCGATCAGGTCAAGAACCTCGTCGACCACGAGGTCGCCGTCGTGGGCATGGGTCCCGTCGTCTCCAAGAACGTGACGGTCGATGACCTGTCCCTCGAGCAGCTCAAGGGTATCTTCTCCGGTCAGATTACCAACTGGAAGGAGGTCGGCGGCGACGACGCTACCATCGTCGTCCTCAACCGCAAGGCAGGCTCCGGTACCCGCGCCACCTTCGAGGCCGCCGTCTTTGGCGACGAGACCGTCGACTTTAAGGGCGACGCCGAGCTCGACAAGTCCGGCGACGTCCAGACTCAGATGGGCAGCACCGACAACGCCATCTCCTACCTCGACTTCTCGCACTTCGATGACTCCAAGTTCAATGCCATCAAAGTCGAGGGCGTCGAGCCCAAGAGTGCAAACGTCACCGACGACTCCTTCAAGATCTGGGCTACCGAGCACATGTACTGCGCAAAGGACGCCGACGGGGCCACCAAGGCCTTCCTGGAGTTCATGCTTTCCGACGACGTCCAGGGCAAGCTCGTCGAGGAGCAGGGCTTTATCCCCGTTTCTGCCATGAAGGTCGTCAAGGACGCCAGCGGCAAGGTCTCCGCTAAATAAGTAATCGCCCCGGAAAGGTTTGCAATGGCAAAACAGCTGCCAAAGCGCGACCTTGAGAACGTGGGCCTGGGCGTCACGGGCGCGTGCGTAGCGCTCGTGACGCTTGTCGTTGCCGCGCTCATCTTTATGGTCGCCCAAAAGGGCCTCTCGGCTTTTGTCAAAGACGGCGTCTCGGTCGTCGAGTTTTTCACCGGCACCAAGTGGGACCTGGCCAACACGGCCGAAAACGGCCTGCCCTACACCGGCGCCCTGCCCCTGATCGTCACCTCGTTTGCGGTCATGGTGCTCTCCACGCTCATCGCATTGCCCATCGCCATCGGCTCTGCCATCTTTGCGGTCGAGATTAGCCCTAAGTTTGGCTCCAAGGTCTTTCAGCCGCTTATTGAGCTTTTGACCGGCATTCCCTCGGTCGTCTTTGGCCTGATCGGTTTTCACGTGGTCGTCGGCCTTATGAAGAGTGTTTTCCATGTGAGCACGGGCCTGGGTATCCTGCCCGGCGCCGTCGTGCTGGCTGTCATGATCCTGCCGACGATGACCACGCTTTCGGTCGATGGCCTGCGCGCCGTGCCCGACAGCTACCGCCAGGGTTCGCTCGCGCTGGGCTACACCCGCTGGCAGACCATCTGGCACGTGGTGCTCAAGAGCGCCATGCCGTCGCTCATGACCGCGGTCATCCTTGGCATGACCCGCGCCTTTGGCGAGACGCTCGCCGTGCGCATGGTTATCGGCGGTATCGAGGCCATGCCGACGTCGCTGCTGTCGCCGGCTTCGACCATCACCACCACGCTCACCACGTCTATGGCGGTCTATGCCGAGGGCTCGGCCCAGGACGATGTTCTGTGGGCACTCGGCCTGCTGCTGATGGGCATGAGCCTCATCTTCATCCTGATCATCCACCTTATCGGCCGCAAGGGGGCGAAGGCTCGTGGCTAGCACGCGCATCCATATCGACGAGGCGAGGCTCGGGCGTGTCCAAAAGCAGGACCGCTTCGCCACGGGCGTGTTGACGGCGATCGTCGCCATCGTCATGCTCATCGTCATCTCCATGGTGGCCTATATCCTGTTCGAGGGCATCTCGACGCTGTTCCAGCCGGGCTTTCTCACAGAGCCGTCGCGCGCCAACGGAACGCAGGGCGGCGTGCTCTACCAGCTGTTCGACTCGTTCTACCTGCTGCTGATCACTCTGATCATCTCGGTGCCCATCAGCCTAGGCGGAGCGGTCTTCCTGGTTGAGTACGCGCCGAACGGCCCTATCCGCGACATCGCCTCTACCGCCATCGAGACGCTGTCCTCGCTGCCTTCCATCGTCGTCGGCATGTTCGGCTTTCTGGTGTTCTCGGTGCAGCTGGGCTGGAAGTACTCCATCATCTCCGGCGCTGTCGCGCTCACCATGTTCAATATCCCCATCCTGGTGCGCGTGATCCAGCAGGCGCTCGAGGACGTGCCACAGGCCCAGCGTGATGCGTGCCTGGCCATGGGCCTCACTCGCTGGGAGGCCACGCTGCACATCCTGATCCCCGAGGCCATGCCTGCCATCGTGACGGGCATCGTGCTTTCGGCCGGTCGCGTGTTTGGCGAGGCCGCAGCACTGCTTTTTACCTCGGGTATGAGCTCGCCGGTTCGCCTGAACTTCTTGAGCTTTAACCTGTCGAGCCCCACCTGCGCTTGGAACGTGTTCCGCCCCGGTGAGTCGCTCGCCGTGCACATCTACAAGATCTATGGCGAGGGCAGCCCCGAGGCCCAGCAGATCGTTTGGGGCACCGCTGCACTGCTGATGATCTGCGTGCTGCTGTTTAACATAGTTGCCCGTATCGTGGGCAAGCAACTGGCAAGGAAGATGACGGCCGAATGAGCGAGATGAATGCAATGCCCGCAACCGAAGCGGCATCGTCCGAGACCCAGGACTTTCTGTCGAGTGTGGGGGAGAGCGAAAAGCGCGTGCGCGTGAGCGGCAAGGCCGTGAGCGACGAGGTCGTGCTCTCCACCAAGGACGTCAACGTGTACTATGGCGACCACCATGCGCTGCACGATACGTCGCTCGACTTTCACAAGGGTGAGATCACGGCACTCATCGGGCCTTCGGGCTGCGGTAAGTCGACCTTCTTGCGCAGCCTCAACCTGATGAATCGAGAGATTCGCGGCTGCCGCGTGGAGGGCGAGATCAACTACCGCGGGCGCAACGTGAACACCAAGGCCGAGAACACCTATGAGCTGCGTCGCTCCATTGGCATGGTGTTTCAGCAGCCCAACCCGTTCCGCAAGTCCATTCGCGACAACATCACGTTTGCGCCTAAGCGCCACGGCATCACCGACCGCGACGAGCTCGACCGCATGGTCGAGGAGAGTCTGCGCGGCGCGGCGCTGTGGGACGAGGTCAAGGACAAGCTCGACAAGAGCGCCTATGCGCTTTCAGGCGGTCAGCAGCAGCGCCTGTGCATTGCACGCACGCTGGCGCTCAACCCCGACGTAATCCTGTTTGACGAGCCCTGCTCGGCGCTCGATCCCATCTCGACGCTGGCGATTGAGGACCTAATGTCGTCGATTGTGGCCGAGCGCGCCATCGTCATCGTGACGCACAACATGGAGCAGGCGTCGCGCGTGTCCAACCGCACGGCGTTCTTCTACATGGGCGATATGGTCGAGTACGACGAGACCGACGAGATTTTCCAACGGCCCAAGGATAAGCGGCTGAATGATTACCTCACCGGCATGTTCTCCTAGTCCGGGACATGCTTGAGGCCCGCGGCGGCCACGGTTACCGCGGGACTGATTGGAGAGGCGGGTCATCTCTTGCGGGAGATGCCCCGCCTTTTTGCTCTGCGACCGAAACGACCACCACAAAGGGGACAGGCACCTTCGTGGTGGTTTGGGGTGGGGCTCGCTGCTATCATGGACAACGTTGAATTTCTACGAAGGAGCAGGGCATATGGCGATTCTTTTGGGATGCGATTCCGTCAGCCTAGAGTTTCCCACCAAGCATATTTTCGATAGCGTGACGCTCGGCGTGGGCGAGGGCGACCGTATTGGTATTGTCGGTAAAAACGGCGACGGCAAGTCGACGCTGCTGAGCGTGCTCGCCGGCACGCTGGAGCCCGACGATGGCCGCGTGACGCATCGCCGCGGCACCACGATCGGTCTGCTCGGCCAAAAGGACCAGCTTGTCGACACCGACACCGTGCACCATGCCGTCGTCGGCGACACGCCCGAGTACGAGTGGGCGTCGAGCCCCCGCACGCGCCAGATCCTCGCCGGCCTCATTAGCGATGTGCCCTGGGAGGGCACGGTGGGCGAGCTTTCGGGCGGTCAGCGCCGCCGCGTGGACCTCGCGCGCCTGCTGATCGGCGACTACGACGTGCTCATGCTCGACGAGCCCACCAACCACCTGGACATGCGCACCATCAACTGGCTCGCGCGTCACCTTAAGGCCCGCTGGCAGCGCGGTCAGGGCGCCATGCTCGTGGTCACGCACGACCGCTGGTTCTTGGACGAGGTCTGCACCAGCATGTGGGAGGTCCACGACGGCCAGGTCGATCCCTTCGAGGGCGGCTATTCGGCCTACATCCTGCAGCGCGTAGAGCGCGACCGCATGGCCGCGGTTACCGAGGAGCGCCGTCGCAACATGGCGCGCAAGGAGCTCGCGTGGCTGAGCCGCGGCGCCCAGGCGCGCTCCACCAAGCCCAAGTTTCGCGTGGATGCCGCTCGTGAGCTGATCGCCGACGTGCCGCCCGTGCGTGACGAGCTGGAGCTCAAGCGCTTGGCCGTGAGCCGCTTGGGCAAGCAGGTTATCGATGTGGTCGACGTGGATGCCGGCTATGCCGATACCGACGGCGCGCCCAAGCAGGTGCTCACCGATGTGACCTGGCTCATTGGTGCGGGCGACCGCTATGGCCTTTTGGGCGAGAACGGTGCCGGCAAGTCGACGCTGCTTGACGTGATTCAGGGCAAGATCGCGCCCCTGCGCGGCCGCGTGAAGATCGGCCAGACGGTGCGTTTTGGCGTGCTGTCGCAGCAGCTCGAGGAGCTCGAGCCCTACATGGGCGATACGATCCGCGAAGTGCTCAGCAACTATAAGAAGTACTACGTCATCGACGGCAAGGAGACTTCGCCCGAGAAGCTCTGCGAGCGTCTGGGCTTTACGACGCAGCAGCTCTGGAGCCGCATCGGCGACCTTTCGGGTGGCCAGCGCCGTCGCCTGTCGCTGCTGCTGACGATCCTGGACGAGCCCAACGTGCTCATCCTGGACGAGCCCGGCAACGATCTGGATACCGACATGCTCGCGATTGTCGAGGACCTGCTGGACGGCTGGCCCGGCACGCTGATCCTGGTGACGCACGACCGCTTTTTGATGGAGCGCGTGACCGACCAGCAGTGGGCACTGCTCGACGGTCACCTTACGCATATGCCTGGCGGCGTCGACCAGTACCTGCGCCTGTGCAACGCTACCGCCGAGGGCGAGCCCGTGGGCGCGCCGAGCGCCAAGACCGGCACGTTCGACACCGGTGCCGCGGCAGCTGCGGCCGAAAAGCCCAAGTCGAGCGGTCAGCCCAACGGCCTGTCCAACGCCGAGCGCCAGAAGCTCCGCCGCGAGGTGAGTTCGCTCGAGCGCAAGATGGAGACGCAGCGCACCCGCGTTGAGGAGGCCGAGGCAGCAATGGCCCAAGTCGATCCCACCAACTACACGGCGCTCGGCGAGCAGCAGGCAAAGATCGACGAGGCTCACGCTGCCATGGACGAGCTGGAGATGGCGTGGCTCGAGGCGAGCGAAAAGCTCGAGGGCGAGGAGTAGACGAGGATGATCAAAGCCGCGTTTTTCGATATC
>USKV01000101.1 GCA_900555355.1 uncultured Collinsella sp. | reverse complement strand
GAACTTCTGACCTCTTCCGTGTCAGGGAAGCGCTCTCCCCCTGAGCTAAACGCCCAAATGGAGCGGACAACGGGGCTCGAACCCGCGACCCCAACCTTGGCAAGGTTGTGCTCTACCAACTGAGCCATGTCCGCTTGCGGGTTATTAATTTACGCGAGTTGTCCTAAAGACGCAAGTACTTTTTTCAAAAAAGTTGCGCGAAGCAAGTTCATGCAGGTAAATAATGCCAAGCCAAGACCCTAAGCGCACGATTCCAATGCCGAGCTAAACAGCTTCACCATCCGAACACGTGTGCCGGCGCCATCTGTACGACGGGCAACTTCCACATTATCGACGAGCATACGCATAAGCTTGATACCGCGTCCGCGTTCCTCGGATGCCACCGGCTCGCTCGCCCCATCGATAGAATAGCCTACGCCACGATCAAGCACCTCGAGCACAACACGGTCCCCATAGGCCTGAACCGTCAGGATGCAGCCAACACCGCCCGCATGGTCATATGCGTTACCCAATGCCTCCCCCAACGCCAATGCGACGTCATAGCGCTCATCACGCCTCAGGGGAAGTGATTCGAGGAGCTTGGCCACACGGTGCCGATAATACGGGAGATTCTCGATGTCTCGCTGCACTTCGACGCTCTTGCTCCATCGCGGCAACTCCCCCACCGGAATGGCGGGAATTGACTCACGCGCCGGGCCCGCGACATGAAGGATGTCGACAAGTCGGGCAATTTCCAAAAAGCGAACGACCTCATCGGAGGCGTTAACGAGCGAAAGCAGTCCCTCATGCCTCATGAGCTCTCTGGCGCGTGTAAGCAAAAACGCCAAACCCGTCGAGTCAATAAAGCCCACGGTCTGGCAATTGATGACAACGCGACGCACGCCCCGGTTGATCAAATTATCCAACCGTCGGCGCAGCACGGGCACCGAGGCGATGTCGATATCGCCCGGTGGCGTCAAAACCGCTATGTCATTCCACTCATTCATACGACCATGGTTCCCCAAAAGAGCTCGCTCGATGCACACGTATCTGCAACCGCGCAGATTTCGCCCGTCAGGCGTCGTGACCTACGATCGACCCCGTAAAAACTCAAGGGAAACCAGCGCGATGTCATCGTCCAGCGCCGACTCGGTAAAGCGATCAAGCTCGCCCAAGACCTTGCCGCAGATTCCCGATACGCCCTCACCCGAGACAGAGAGCAGAAGGTCACGAAGGCGCTGCTCGCCAAAGAAAGCACCCGAGCGATCACGTGCTTCGATTGTTCCGTCGGTATACATAAATAGCATGTCACCAGGAGCGAATGTAAACACGCCCGTCTCGTAGACCATGCTCTCAAAGGCACCGATCACGCCCGATTGGCACCCAAGGAGCTCCACTTCTCCCCCGCAGGTCTCGCCGCCGCCACGCGGCGTCGACGACGGCCTAATGACCATAGTGGGAGGATGTCCCGCAGAGCAATAAGTAGCGCGGCCCGCTTTAAGATCGATCTTGGCGATAAACGCCGTCACAAACGTCTCGACCCTCGAAAAGCCCATGAGCATGCTATTGAGCGAGCGTGCCATACGGGCAGGCCCTGCACCCTCCCAGGCATAGGCCGTCAGCGCCGTCTTGACGAGTGCCGACATCGACGCCGCCTCAATCCCTTTGCCGGACACATCGCCCAAAATCATTACGGCACAATCGTCGGGAAGACGGACAAGCGTATAGAAGTCGCCGCCGACCAACGCAGAATTCGTTGCCGATAGGTATACCGAATCGGTTGCAATGCCCGGAACGTCACCAAGCGAATTTCTCATGCCAATCTGAAGCGTCTGAGCGATATGACGCTCTTCGCGCTTTTGAGACTCGCCTTCATAGATCAGCTCAAAGTCATGCGCCAGATGCACCAGGTAGTCGTATTCAAGGTCGTCAATTGATTCTTGGCTGCCATCGCGGAGCAGCAAAGCGCGCCTCGTCGGCCCCTTGGCGATATCAGCGGGAACGATCGCATCGTTGTTCCGCCGACCGCCGCCCTCCGAGCGAACGCGTCCCGCCTCGAAGCCGGAATCGACATAGAGGCCCTGGCACGGCAGGCCATGAGCCCTCAACCATCCGCCCATAGGCATGGATTCGTCGACGCGGGTCAAGCGCACATGCTTAAGATCATCAGCACTCGCACCGCCCAGCACCGACGGCTCAAAACCATCGGAAGCGACCCCCAAACGCGCAGCTGGTGCGGTGGTGGAAAAGAAGAGCGACTCCGGATCGCCCGGCAACGGCACACGACTGCCGCCCTCAAAATCGATGACATAGGTTTCGAGGCCCGCATCATATTCCACGGGGCAGAAATGACAATTGAGCACCGTGCAGATTTCCGTCGACACCGCTCGCGAAGCGGCAACGGGATCCTCGAGATAGGTAAACAGTTCGTCGCGCAGCAAATTGAGCGAGCGGCCGAGCTCCGCCGTGCGGCGCGAACGTAAGCTCGACGCCATGCCGACCAGCTGAATAGACAGGTAATCGCAGATGACCTCGAGCACGTTCACGTCATAGGCAAGTGGCGCCTGGGGGCGTTTCCAGCCAACTTCCAACACGCCAAGGACCTGCGTGCCGTAAAACACGGGAAGACAGATCTCGCTGCGATACGGGGGCATATCCTGCACGCGCAGCAAGTGCTTGGAACGATTGTCCAAATCCATGAACATACCCGAAGCAACCCGGTCGCCCTCAAGGTCCTGCTGAATCGACAGGCGACAGGCACGCGACTCGCGAAGCACGTAGGTCGGAATGCCCGCGCCGTACGGCATAAACTCGGGCAGATAGCTATCCTCAAGCTCCCTAGAAACACCGCGGAGCTTAAAGCCGCCGCTCTCGGAAAAATAGATAGCCGCACCGGAGGCATCGAGCGTTCCAACGAGCTGATTCAAAACGGTATCGAGCAAGCTGGGGAGCTCATCGGAGCCCACGGTACTCATAATGACTGAAAGGGTACCCGAAAGGCGTTTATTCGCCACCCTAAGCTCCGATAGCGCACGTTTGAGCTGACGATCGTGGGAATACTGCTCTTCGATGCTGTGAAGCGCCACCAGGACACGCGGTGCACGACGTCCAAAGATACGCGGAGGCGTAACGGAACCCGCGCGAACCAAGACGGGAATAAAAGACCCGTCGCTCAGCTTGAGCATCAGCTCGCTCTCGGAGCCATCGGTCTCAAACGGCAGGCGATGTTCGGTCGCGCGCTCAAAGGCAGACGAGTACAGAACGTCTTTGACATCACCGCTGATGACGTCAGCGCGTTCCTCGCACATCAGGTCGAGCAAACGATTATTCACATGCAGAATGGTTCCGTCGAGCTCACAGATGATGACAGCATCGCTCGTGATCTCGACCAGTTGGGCAACGTCTGCCCACTCGTTGCGCTCAAGCGTTTCCATCGTGGACCTCACCGTCTATCGGTAACAAAAAAGCCTCCGAAGAGGCTTCTCAAATGCGATGGTGTCGGAGGCGGGACTTGAACCCGCATGACCAAAAAGCGGTCACTAGCACCTCAAGCTAGCGCGTCTGCCAATTCCGCCACTCCGACATGCTATGTTGTTGATTCGCAGTTCCTTTTTGATGGGACCCGCGCGTTCAACGAGGAAGATAATAACCTATGATTCGAGAACTGTGCAAGCACTTTTTTGAAAAAAGTTTTCGAATTTGTAAATGCGCAGGTAGATCTATATGTCCGGGCCGGAACGGGGGCAACTTCCCAACGCGTCCTCGGGCATGCGGTACATTTTGATTCGCGCTTCGCGCTACAAAATGTACCGCCCCCTGCGGAATGCGTTGGGGAGTTGCCCCCGTTCCGGCGCTACAGCCACATACTCCAAGTACGATTCTCAAACATATTCTGGGGCTGATATAAATTTGGTGGCTCGGCTTTGCCTAGCCCTTATATAAGGAGGCCGGAGCTAAAGCTCCGGCCTCGCTATCTTCCCCATTAGATTAAGTGAGCGATCAAGGAATCGCCCCCCCCCTGCAGCGGTAACACAGGGCCCGTGCTGGACTTAGTTTTCAGAACATTCCGCAGACCAGGAAACCCCCTTATCCGCAGCTCCGAAGGAGCAGGATAAGGGGGTTTCCATGGTCGAGGACGTTCTGAAAACTAAGTCCAGCACGGGCCCGGACAAACAACCGACTACAGGTCGATGTGCGATTCCTTGATCGGGAACGGCTCCGCGAAGTGACAAGCGCAGCAGTGACCCGGGGCAACTTCCTTAAACTCAGGAAGCTTTTCGGAGCAGATGCCCTGCGCGATCGGGCAGCGCGTGTGGAAACGGCAGCCGGTCGGCGGATCCAGCGGCGACGGCGGATCGCCGGCGAGGATGATGCGCTTGCGGGTCTTCTGGATATCCGGATCGGGCACCGGCACGGCAGACAGCAGCGACTGCGTGTACGGGTGGTGCGGCTCACTGTAGAGCGTCTTCCAGTCCGAAACCTCGACCATCTTGCCCAGGTACATAACGGCAACGCGATCGGAGATGTGCTGCACGACGGACAGGTCGTGGGCGATAAACAGATATGCGGTACCGAACTTGTCCTGGAGCTCCTTAAGAAGGTTCAGAACCTGGGCCTGAATGGATACGTCAAGTGCAGAGACAGGCTCGTCGCAGATAATCAGCTTGGGCTTCAGAGCGAACGCGCGGGCGATGCCGACACGCTGGCGCTGGCCGCCCGAGAACTCGTGCGGATAACGGTTGATGTGCTCGGGATTCAGACCGACGACGTCCAGCAGCTCGCGGACGCGCTCGATACGCTCCTCCTTGGTACCCACGCCATGAATGGTCATGGGCTCGGAGACGATCTCGCCGATGGTCATACGGGGATTGAGCGAAGCATAGGGATCCTGGAAGATGAACTGCATCTCGCGACGCATGTCCTTGATCTCATGCTTGCTCATCTCGGCAACGTCTTTACCCTGGAAGAACACCTTACCGGCGGTCGGCTTGGTCAGGCGCATGATGGTGCGACCCGTCGTGGACTTACCGCAACCAGACTCACCAACCAGACCAAAGGTCTCGCCCGGATAAATCTCAAAAGAGATGTCGTTTACGGCAGAGACGACGCGCTTGGAAAAACGCTTGGCGAACATGCCGGACTCAGCGGGGAACTCCTTAGAGAGGTGCTCGACCTTCAGCAGCGGAGTACGCTCGTTGGTATCTGCCATTACGCCTCGCCTCCCTTCTTGGAATCCTTGCGCGTACGGGACGTCTCAGGAGCGTTCTTGAGGAACTCGGGGTCACCGGAGTAGTGGCACGCAGAGTAATGACCAGACTCGGTGACAACGCGCTCGGGGCGCTGCTTGCGGCACTTGTCCGTCGCATAGGGACAACGAGGAGAGAAGACGCAGCCCTCAGGCAGGTTCATGAGCGAAGGCGGGTTGCCGTGAATCGGCGTAAGCGGCTTCTTCTCTTCGATGGCCTGCTCCGGGATGGAGCGGATAAGGCCCCAGGTGTAGGGGTGGCGACTCTCGTAGAAGATTTCCTCAGCAGTACCGAACTCGACGGGACGGCCGGCGTACATAACCATGATCTTATCAGCCATATCGGCAACGACGCCCAGGTCATGGGTAATCATGATGATGGCGTTGCCGTTCTTCTCCTGCATTTCCTGCATGAGCTCGATAATCTGAGCCTGAATGGTAACGTCCAGAGCCGTCGTGGGCTCGTCGGCAATCAGGATATCGGGATCGCAGGCAAGAGCCATAGCGATCATGACACGCTGACGCATACCGCCGGAGAACTGGTGCGGATACTCATTGACGCGCTTCTCGGGCTCGGGGATACCCACGAGGTCCAAAAGCTCGGTAGCGCGCTTGAGCGCCTCCTGCTTGGAGTAGCCACGGTGCAGACGAAGGCCCTCGCCCACCTGCTTGCCGATCTTATAGACCGGGTTCAAGGAGGTCATAGGATCCTGGAAGATCATCGCGATGTCGTTGCCGCGAATGTGCTGCATCTCCTCCTCGGTCATCTCAAGGATAGAACGACCGCGATAGC
>USKV01000100.1 GCA_900555355.1 uncultured Collinsella sp. | reverse complement strand
GGCCGCCTGCGCTTTCTCTTGTTGAGCAAAGGCCATGGCGGGTGCGGACGCCAAGATGCCGACGATGGCGGCCAGTGCAAGCGCCTTAGGACGTGGCGTGCGCACCGGGCTCGACCGTCCAGGTGATGCTTGCCACTTGATCTCCCGTACCGGTGGCATGGTAGATGTCACGCGTGACGCGGGCGACGTGGCCGCTCACATTGAGCTTGATTTTGTCCGTTCCGTCGGCAATGCCCTGGTACTTCATGTCGAAGTTTGCGTCTTTGGAAAGATCGAGGCCCGTAGTCTGAGTCGCCGAGCTGGCATCCTTTTCTGCCTTATCGGGGCCAACCTTAAAATCGATGGAGTTCTGGGCCGAGCCCGTCTTTGCGTCTGCAACGATTGTCCAGTCGTTCTTGGCCGTGACCTTCATGTTAGTGACGTGGATGCCATATGCCGAGAGGTTGTCGATGGTAATCGTCTTGTCGGAGGGTCCTACAAGCGTTCCGTCGGCTTGGGCGGCAAAGGGGATGACCGTCGGCGCCTTAAACGAAACATTGCTAATGTCGGCCTTCACCGTCACATCGGTGGTTCCAACGCGCACCTCTGCCATGGCCGCCGTTGGCGCGGCGCCCATCGCAAGTGCGAGCGTAAGCCCTGCGCCCACGGCGAGTGCCCTGGCTCCGCTCAGGTTCATGGGTGTGTTCATAATCGATCCTTTCTGCTCGTCACGGACTGTTTCCGTGATGGTTGGACGAATGGGGGCAGGGTGCTGCCCCTGCGAGCGCGTCGGCCACTAGCCTTCTGCCTGGGCCACCCGCACTTTGACGCGCGTCGGATTGCCGTGGGTGTCGTAGGTCTTGGCATCGAGTGCCTGAATCTCGATATATGCCTCGCCTTCTTGGATATCGCCGGCGGGGCAGGTCTCAACCGTCTTGCCGGCTTCGACCACACCGGACTCATAGATGGTCTCGTCGTTTTGGATCACGCGGAAGCGCTGGGGAAACTTGTTGTCTTGGACGTTTTGCACGTTGACGCGCAACTTGCCGCCTTTCTGCAACTGTGCGACCGGCGCGACCGAGATCGTCATCATGTTGTCGCGGACGATGGCGTCGAGCTCATTCTGGATTTCTTGGCGCGATTTACCCTCTGCCGTCGTGACCGAGGCGCCCGCTTCGGGCACGGGCTGCGACTGCCAGGCGTATAGCCCTACGGCGATGAGGGCGCAGACGATAGCCAGGCAGACAACGACGAGTTTCTTGCGACACCCCAGTCCTGCAAGGCGGGACGGCTTCTTCGCACTCATGCGGCGTCCTTGGTGGTGTAGACGCGTGCGAATGTGGACGGGTCCGCTCCAAAGAGCATGTGAAGCATCAGACGGCGCGAGTAGACGAGCTCGTCGAAGTCGGGAGGGAGCTCGATGTCGTGGATATGCGCGATGTGGTGGGCGAGCGCCGAGAACGACTCGGGGTCGCAGATCACATCGGTGGTAACGTGGTAGACCGTCGTATCGGGGAATGCCTCTTCGTCGAAAGGCAGGAGATAGGGATCGTCGTCGACCTCGATGGCGACGCCGTACTGGGGCCAGTAATATGCCATGGGAACCTCCCTGCTTCTGGGGCCAAAACTTCCATTGGTTTTGGCTGTCGATGCCGACCGTATCAGTCACTACTTGACCAATTTCTGACCAAATGCTTGACGGATTGGCGTCTCCGCAGGTAAAAGGCGGCAAAAAATACTCCAACTTTTTTCGAGCGACAATTGCGTGGTCGCTGGCGGTAAAGCGACATGTGTCAAAAGCATCGTCTGCCGAGGAAACCTTGCCGCTCGCCGAATTGCACGAACGTAAAAATCGCCAATTATGGAGACGGTCTCGAACACGTCGACGAAACGATGCGGTAACATCTCCCTGCAAACACTGTAGTTAGCTAAAGGGGGAGTTCGCGTGTCTGCAACCATCAAACCCTTCACCGACGAGTTCGAAGAGTATGGCCGCGATGAATCTCGCGCATCGGGCGAGGCCTCGAGCATCTCGTTTCCGACAACGGAGGACGAGGTACGCGCCATTTTGAAAAAGCTCCATGCCGAGCGTGTCCCGGTGACGGTTCAGGGCGCCCGGACCGGTCTTGCCGCCGGCGCCGTGCCCCATGGCGGTCACATTCTCAATACTTCCCGCATGAATCGCTACCTAGGCATTCGCCGCGATGAGAAGGGCCGCTTTCTTTTGCGTGTGGCGCCCGGCGTCGTGCTGTCTGAGCTGCGCAAGCAACTGGGCAAGAAAGTTCTGCCGACTGCCGGCTGGGACCAGGCATCGCTTGAGGTCTACGAGGAATTCCAGGAAGCTTCCGAGCAATTCTTTCCTACCGATCCCACCGAGGCATCTGCCTGCCTGGGCGGTATGGCGGCATGCAACGCTTCCGGTGCCCGTAGCTACGCTTACGGCCCCATGCGCCCTCACGTCACGGGCCTTCATGTCGCGCTGACCGATGGCGACCTGCTCGAGCTTCACCGTGGCGAGGTTTTTGCACAGGGTCGTCGCCTTTCGCTCGTCACGGTGCAGGGCCGCACGCTCGAGCTCGACCTTCCCGACTACACTATGCCCAAGACCAAAAATGCTTCGGGCTATTTCGTTGCTGACGATATGGATGCCATCGATCTGTTTATCGGTGCGTGTGGCACAATCGGCGTCATCACCGAACTCGAGATTGCCCTACAGGCGGCGCCTGCGGTCGTTTGGGGCGTGAGCTGCTTCTTTGACAACGAAGACAAGGCCGTGTCCTTCACCGATTCCGTGCGTCCCGTCCTGTCCCACGCGGCTGCCATCGAATATTTCGATGCGGGCGCCCTGGATATCCTGCGTCGTCAGCGTGAGCAGTCGACTGCGTTCGTCTCGCTGCCGGCGCTCGACAAAGACGCCAAGGTCTGTGTCTACGTGGAGCTCGACTGCGACGACGAAGCCCAGGCGACTGAGGAGCTGTATCACTTGGGGTGGGTGCTAGAGCTTGCGGGCGGCAGCGACGATGCGACATGGGTCGCGCGCACCGAGGTCGATCGCGAGTGCCAGCGATTCTTCCGCCATGCGGTGCCCGAGAGCGTCAACATGCTCATCGACGAGCGTCGCCGCACGGATCCCACCATCACCAAACTGGGTTCGGACATGTCGGTGCCCAACGCGCGCTTGGCCGATGTCATCGACCTTTATCGCAGCACGTTGGCCGAAAGTGGGCTTGAATCTGCCGCCTGGGGGCACATCGGTAACAACCATCTGCATGTGAATATTCTGCCGCGCGATGCGCAGGATCACCGCCGCGGCGGAGAACTCTTTGCCCAGTGGGCTTCCGAGGTCACGGCCATGGGCGGCGCCGTCTCCGCCGAACACGGTGTCGGCAAGATCAAGGCGGGCTTCTTGGAGACGATGTACGGTCACGAGGCCATGGTCGAGTCGGCGCGGCTCAAGCTCCAGCTCGATCCTGCCGGGCAGCTGGGTCGCGGTAACCTGTTTTCGGAGAAGCTCTTGGATGAGCTCGTCCAGAAAGGGGGCGCGTGAAGATGAGCGATTTCCATATGGTGGTGTGCGTCAAGGCGGTGCCGGGCAGCACCGAGGTCAAGATGGACCCCAAGACCAATACCATCGTGCGCGATGGCAAACAGGCGGTCATTAATCCCTTTGACGCGAGCGCTTTGGAATGCGCGCTGGCGCTGAAGGACGACTTTATCGGCTTTGGCATGGACGTGCGCGTAACGGTGGTGTCGATGGGCATCCCCGCGACCGAATCGCTATTGCGCGACTGCATCGCCCGAGGCGCCGATGACGCACTGCTGCTGACCGACCGCGCCTTTGCAGGTGCCGATACCCTGGCAACCACCTATGCCCTCAAGTGCGGCATCGAGGCGCTCGACGAGGACTTCGACCTGCTCATCTGCGGCAAGATGGCGGTGGACGGCGATACGGCCCAGATTGGTCCCGAGCTTGCCGGTGCCTTTGAGATTCCCTGTGTGACCGACGTGAGTTGCGTGCAGAGCACGGGCTTTACGACCTGTGGTTCACTGGCGCTTGTTCACGGCTGCGATGCCGGCGAGGAGACGGTCTATCTTGAGATGCCGTGCGCGATGACGACCGCCAAGGAGATTGGCCAACTGCGCATGCCGAGCATTGCCGGTATTCGTGCGGCCGAGGAGGCGGACGTGCGCGTGGTCAACGCTGCCGACGTGAACGCCGACCCCGCGCGTTGCGGTCTTGCCGGGTCGCCGACACAGGTCGTGCGCTCGTTTGTGCCCGACCGTGACCAAACGTGCGAGGCCGTTGAGGGGACGGCGTCCGAGCAGGCGGCAAAGCTTGCCAAGATTATCGAGGGGATGGCATAGATGAGCGGACTGATTATCGATAGCGAAGCCTGTATCGGCTGCGGTCGCTGCGTTCGCGCCTGTGCCTCGGGCGGCATCGTAGTGGAAGGCGAGCGGCCCAACCGTTGCGCCCGCGTAACCGACGGCTGCATCCTATGCGGTGGGTGCGTCGACGCCTGCCCTGTCAACGCTATCTCGATCGAGCGTGACGAGGCCGCTGGTGCGGTGGACCTTGATGCATATCGAGACATTTGGGTATTCGTTCAGACCTACGAGCACGATGTCGTAGCCCCAGTGGCCTACGAGCTCATGGGCAAGGGACGCGAGCTTGCCGATGCTCGTGGATGCCGTTTGGTGGCGCTGGTCGGTATGGGCCCCGAGGGCTCTCTCGGTGACCTGGAGCGTTTGGTCTGCGCCGGCGCGGACGAAGTTCTGGTCTGTCGTGACGAGCGCCTGCGTCAGAACGACGCGGAGGTCTACGCGCGTCTCATCTGCGATTTGGTAGCCGAGCGTAAGCCCGAAGCCATTCTGTACGGTGCGACCGCCTTTGGCCGCGAGCTGGCGCCTGGCGTTGCCGTGCGCCTGCAGACGGGCCTTACGGCCGACTGCACCGTGCTTTCGATGGATACGGAGACGGGGCTGCTGCAACAGACGCGTCCGGCGTTTGGCGGCAACCTGATGGCCACCATCGTCTGCCCCAATCATCGTCCCCAGATGGCAACGGTGCGTCCCGGCATCTTTAAGGCGCCCGACTTTGACTATAGCCGTTCCGGTACGATTACCCAGGTATCGCTTGCGGAAGACGCCAAGGCTCGTGTCGAGATCTCGATTCCCGCCGAGGAGTGGGGGCAGCAGGCATCAATTGCCGATGCCGAGCGCCTGGTCGTGGTGGGTCGCGGCATTGGTTCCAAGAAAAACCTGCCGCTGATGCGAAGGCTCGCCGAGGCTCTGGGAGCCGAGCTTGGCTGCACGCGACCTGTCGTGGAGGCCGGCTGGTTGGAGTATCGCCATCAGATTGGCCAGACGGGCGTATCGGTTTCGCCCAAGATTCTCGTGAGTATCGGTGTTTCGGGCGCCATCCAGCATCTTGCCGGCATCGGTGGGGCGGAGTGCATTATCGCCATCAACGAGGACCCGGATGCCCCCATCTTTGGTGCTGCCCAGTATAAGGTTGTCGGCGATGCCGTCGAGGTCGTCGAGGAGCTGCTGGCCCAGCTTGAGCGCTAGGCGTGCGCCAACCAGTCGCGCGTCTCGTCCTTTAGGCGCTCCCAGGTCGCTTGCGTGGCGGGATCGGTAAAGGGGCGCGCAATGCCAAAGGGCGCATCGAGCAGGCGGTGGATATCGCCCTGTTCGCGCGCCAGCGCGCGGCTTGCTGGATAGACGAGCTCAAACATAAAGCAGATGAGTCCCACCAGGTAGTCTGCGGGCTCGTTGCGTTCATCGCGTGCGACGCAGCGGCGCTCGTCAAAGGCAGCGAGAGCCGGTGTCGAGAACCGGCTGGCGAGAAATGTGTCCTTATCAACCTTGAGGATGGTGTCGACGGTGCTGTCGGCGATGGTGCGCATAATGTCGATTTTGTCGCCATCGCGCACGATATCGCAGAAGCGCCGTGTACGCTCGTCGAGTTGTGCCGGCAGGCGAAAGTCGCTGTGATAGGCGATGCTCGCGCGGATGAGCTCGTCGTGCTCGTCGGTCTCGATAA
>USKV01000099.1 GCA_900555355.1 uncultured Collinsella sp. | reverse complement strand
AAGCAAAACGAATACGCGGGGCGCCGTTTATGCCAGCACCCAACCGTCCGCTATTGTCCCACATGCGACATGGCCCACAGCATCGCAATGCAAAGCACCGCCATCAATCCCGTGCACACGGCAGCGATCACAGAATCGCCCATGCGCCTTCCCAACGACCGCGGCTCACGCACTTGCCCTGTTCCGTACATCATGGCTCCTCCTTGAGACCAGCTCCTTGTTACGGCCTCATCATCGCAGCGCCGCACATGGGCTGCCATCGATTTGGCTTACGTCCAGCTTTCCTTTTTGAAAGGTTGGACCGTACAGGCAAGAGACGCTTTCAAACGCATGCATCGTCCCGTTGAACTACAATGTGCTTCACGATATGTGCCGTAACCTGGGCGCGACAGATTCTCCGCGCCCGCATCGAAAGGACCAGCTATGAGCGCTGCTCGCAAGACACTCAAAATCCTTGCCCTGATTTATTTTGTTCTGGGCATCGCCAGCCTCGTCATCGGAATTGCCGGCATTGTTACCGGCAATTTTGGATCCGCTTACGGATCGAACGCCACGCTCGCCGCTGTTGTGGTGATTGTTAAGGGCCTTGTCGACCTTGCCGCAGGTGTTGCGGGTATCAAGGGCGCCAACAAGCCTTCGCAGGTGGATGGCGCGTTTAAGCTCGGCATCGTCGCCGCAATCGCCACGCTCGTCCAGGCCGCGCTCACGCTTCCCGCGCTCGGCGGCAGCTCCGTCAATATCGTCGCCTTTGTCATCGTGGTGTACGATCTGTTCTTTGTTCAGCAGGCGCACGCCGTTAAGGCCGAGAACAAGGACCGCCTGTAAGCGCTCGCTTCTCATAACCTCTGCAGCCAAGCAGCTAAAAAGGGCCGATCGCGCATCTCCGCGGTCGGCCCTTTACGTTTGCCCAGATAAAACCTACCAAAATAAACCTGTCCCTTTTTGGCAGGTTGTTAGCTGTGGCGGTACTCGGCGATGATGAAGTCGATGTCGGTTTGAAGGGTGTCCAAATTTGCCAGGCGGTCTTTGTCGGCAGGACGCGTGCGATAGTAGTACGGCGTCATCTGGAACACCGCCTCGATGTCGGCCTGCGTCTGAAGCGTAATATTCGCAGATACCCGCTGCGTTCCGACTAACTCGAGCTCGGTGGTCTTCGGCAGCTTCTCATCGTTAAGGTACGGCGTGTCGTAGAGCACTTCCTTGAGCCCAAACAGATGACGGGCACCCGGCACCACGGTATAGAGTGAGCCCTCTGGCGCCAGCACGCGGGCAAACTCGCGCTCGTTAAAGGGAGCGAAGAGCTCGGTCACCATATCGAAGGCGCCATCGGCCACGGGAATATCCTTCATGTTGGCCACGAAATAGGTCGCATCGCCGCGCTTGGCGGCCAGGCGCACCATCTCTTTGCCCAGGTCAAAGCCGTAAGCATCCACGCCCGGCACCGCGCCCATGGCACTGGTGTAATAGCCCTCACCGCAGCAAATATCGAGCAGCGTCATGGAACCATCCGTAGACGTGGCACGCCCAGACACCTGCTTGCGAACCAGTTCAACCATCGCATCGCGCAACGGCGCGTAGTATCCACGGTTCAGAAAATCACGACGGCTGCGCGCCTGCGACTTGGGATCGCCCATGGAGTCGCCGCTCTTGGACGAGCGCAGCAGATATAGATAGCCCTCGCGCGCACGGTCAAACCGGTGTCCGCCCGCGCATGCAGCACCGCGTTCGTCATCCACCAACGGTTCATGGCAAACAGGACACAACAACATGGCAACTCCTTAGCGCGAACAACACGACGCACACCATTGTCGCACGCCTCCCCCACCTAGTCATTGGAGACGTTCTTGAAGTACTAGTCGTTTAAGAACGTCCCCCATGACTAGTCGATTAAGAGTATCATCATCTGCGCAAATAAGCACGAAAGAGCATATTAGAGATTGAGAGCGTATGGCTGACACCGTATCTAAGCACATTGACATGACCACCGGCTCGCTGTGGCGCAATATTCCCCTGTTCGCCTTCCCCGTGGCCGCCACGAGCATCTTGGAGCAGCTATCGAACCTCATCGCCACGGTCATCATCGGTAACTTCTCGGGCGACCAGGGAACCCTCGCCATGGCGGCGGTCGGCTCCAATGTTCCGCTTACCAGTCTTATGCTCAACCTGTTTATTGGCATGTCGCTTGGCTCCAACGTGGTCATCGCCAACGCTATCGGCCGCAACGATCAGAACATGGTCAAACGTGCCGTCCATACCTCGATTTTAATGGCACTCGTGGGCTTTGTCGTCATCGCTCTGGGCGAGATTTTTGCCGAGCCCATGCTCGCCGCGCTCAACGTTCCCGCCGAGACCATGCCGCTCGCCTCACTCTATCTACGCGTCTTTTTGCTCAGCATGCCCTCGATTTTGCTCTACAACTTTGAGGCCGCGATCTTCCGCTCCGTCGGCATCACCCGCATGCCGCTACAGGCGCTTGCCGTGTCCACCGTCCTCAACATTGGCCTGGACCTCATCTTTGTCCCCGTACTCCACTGGGGCGTCGCGGGCGTCGCTATCGCCACCGCCATCGCTTACACCGTCAGCGCCGCTACGCTCTTTATCCGCCTGCTCAAGACCGACTCCGTTGTCCGCGTCACCCTACGCGACCTGGCTATCGACCCCGTCGCCCTCAAGCGCATCATCAAGATCGGCCTGCCCGCCGGCATCCAAAGCGCCGTCTTTGCCGTCGCCAACATCATCATCCAGTCTGCCATCAACAGCCTGGGCACCGAGGTCATGGCGGCCTCGAGCGCCGCTATGAGCCTGGAGTACGTGTGCTACAACCTGCTCAACAGCTTTAGCCAGGCTTGCACCACCTTTGTGGGACAAAACCACGGTGCCCGCCAGATCGACCGCTGCACCAAAACGCTCAAGGTCTGCCTGGTCGAAGGCGGTATCGTTGCACTCACCACGATTATCGTTATTGTCGGCCTGGGGCGCGAGATCCTATCGCTGTTCAACAGCGATCCCAACATCGTCTCGATTGGCTATATCCGCGTGTGCTCGATCTTCCCGGCGTACGCCTTTAGCATGTTCTACGAAAACATGTCAGGCTACCTGCGCGGCTTTGGCATCTCGCTCACACCCGCCCTCATCACCATGATCTGCGTCTGCGGCATCCGCTTCTATTGGGTGTTCTGCGTGTTCCCGCACTTCCGTACCTTTGCGAACATCATGATGGTCTACCCCATCAGCCTGGGCACCACGGCGTTCTTTATGGTCGTAGCGGTACTACTTTGCCACCCGGCACGCACCTATCGCGCCACCCAAGCCAAAGCGACAGCCCGCTAAACACCGCACTCAACGCCACGCCAGTCATTAATTGACAATATGTGAGCTCATATAGTCGATAAAGCGCCTCGTGGCGATGGGCATGGTGTCCCAGCTGCGCCAGGCGGCCACCACGTCGCGCGAGGGGGCATGCACGATGGGACGCACGCGAATATCGGCTCGCATTCCCTCCACAGTACGACGGTAGAGCATACTCACGCCTAGGCCCTCCTCCACCATCGCCATCATGGTGTAGTCGTCGGTGACCTCGCTCGTCACGTGCGGCGACAGGCCATGCGCCGCGAATGCATCGAGCACCAGACTCTGTTCGCCCTCATCCAGCAGCACAAACGGCTCGGACGCCAGGTCGGCGAGCGTCACCTTTTCCTTTGCCGCCAGCGGATGCGCGGCCGGCAGCAGCGCCACCAACTCGTCGTGATAGACCACGCGCTTCTCGAGCCCAGCGGTAAATCCACGTGCTGTAAAGCAAAAGTCAACTACGCCATCGTGCACCCACTGGGCGTTGCGCGTGTAATCGCCCTGCTTAAGGGTAAAGTGCACGCCCGGGTGCAGCGCACCAAAGTCGCGGATCACACGCGGCAACACGGTTCGGCTCACGTTGGTAAACGTCGCGATACGAATATCGGTCGACGAAAGCCCCAGCAGCTCCTGGCGCTTGCCCTCGAGCTCGGCCTCGGCGGTCACGATCTGGCGCAGGTACGGCAGATATTGTTTACCGTCGCGCGTAAGCGAAACGCCCTGCTTACCGCGCTCGATAAGCGTGGTACCCAGCTCGCGCTCGAGTGCCTTGACGGCCTGGCTCACCGCACTTTGCGTATAGCCCAGCTCGTCCGCTGCGCCTTTAAGGCTGCCGCGATCGACCACCATACAAACAATCTGATACCGCGATGCCATCGTGCCTCCACATCAATGCAGCCGTAAAACGTTTTGCCAGGGCTTTTCGCATCTACTTTAGCGTTTCTTAATCATACTGAAGATACATTCGCTTTACTACATCCAAATCTGGGAGCAGAATCCTTTTTACGAAACCGTTCTGTAACAAAAGGAGTCCCATGGATCGCAAAAAAGCAATCGCGCTCTCATTTTCCGTTCCCGTCGCATGGGGCTTTTCGTACCCCCTTATGAAGATCGGCATGGACAGCATGAACGCCACGAGCATCGTTGCGCTGCGTTGCATTATCGCCTTTGTGGTCTGCCTGCTGCTCTTCCACAAGCGCGCGTTACACATCAACCGCGACCTTATGGTCCGTGCCGCCATCATCGGCGCCATTATGGCAACCGAGCTCACCTGCATGTGCCTGGGCTCCAGCCTCACCTCCGCCTCCACCGCCGGCTTTTTGCAGAGCCTGACGGTCGTGATCGTGCCGTTTGCCAACGCCGCCCTGCTGCGCCGCGCCCCCGAGCGCAAAGTGCTCGTCGGCACCGCCATCGTCACCTGCGGTATGTTGTTGCTCTCGGGCGCCGACTTTACCAGCCTGAATCCCGGCGCAATCATCATGCTGCTCTCCGCTTTTGTCTATGCCAGCCACATTATCGTGGCGAAGCGCTTTGTCGAAGATGTCGATCCGCTTGCTCTGGGCGTTTGGCAGCTGGGCTTCGGCGGCTTGTTCTCGGGTATCGCCGCATGCGTCTTTGGCGGCTTCACCCTTCCCAGTACGCCCAGCGAGATCGTCGTTGTCGTCGCGCTCGCGCTCATCTGCTCTGCTTACGGCTTTATCACCCAGACGCTCGTGCAGCCCCACGTGCCCGCCGAGACCACCGGCTTCGCCTTCTCGCTCGAGCCGGTCTGCTCCGCCGTCTTCTCGTTTTTCCTGGTCGGCGAGGTCCTGAGCCCCATTGCCTTCTTTGGCGCCGCCCTCATTCTCACCGGCGTCATGGTGGCAACCGTCGAGCTTCCGCGCCTCCGCGCACATGAACAGGCTCGCATGGCAGGAGCGCCCGAGCACGTCTCGTAGACCCCACTCTTCATACAGCCGTGGCATAAAGGTCTCCGGACGTCTTTACAATAGATACCGACAGTGCATCTGACGTAAAGGAGCCCCATGGACGCCGCGACCCGCGACCGCAACATAGCAACTTGGTTGGGCGATGCGCCACAGCCGGTACGTGACACTACGAACCAGCTGCTCGAGCGCATCGCCCTTTTGCGTGCCGAGCAGACCATCTACCCTGCACAAGACGACATCCTCAATGCCCTCGCCTACACGCCGGCCGACCAGGTCAAGGTTGTCATCTTGGGTCAAGACCCCTATCACGGACCCAACCAGGCCATGGGGCTGTCGTTCTCGGTCCCCGCGACGCAAACCAAGTTGCCGCCGAGCCTGCACAACATCTACAAGGAACTCAATGCCGATCTGGGTTGCCCCATTCCCGCCACAGGAGATCTAACGCCATGGGCACAACAGGGCGTCCTGCTCCTCAACACTACGCTCACCGTGCGCGAGCATGCCGCGAACTCGCACGCCAAACTGGGCTGGAGTACGCTCACCGACTACGTTATCGAACGCTGCTGCCAGCTGCCCCAGCCGGTCGTCTTTTTGGCATGGGGCCGCTTTGCCCAGCAGATGGTCGAAGGCAAGCTCGTCGCAACTGGTGCGGGCAAGGCAACCGACAAGTTCTGCCTGGCCTCTACGCACCCCTCGCCGCTTTCGGCCAACCGTGCCACGGCAGAACTCCCCGCCTTTATGGGGTCGCGTCCCTTCTCCGCTGCCAATCGGCTACTCGAACAGCACGGCTCGACCCCCG
>USKV01000098.1 GCA_900555355.1 uncultured Collinsella sp. | reverse complement strand
GAAGCCCTCAGCGTCGACGACGTTACCGGCACCGACCTTAACGTCCTCGCCGTAGTTGGCGCGAATCCACTCGATGGTGCGCTTCTGCCACTCGCTGAAGCCCTCGGAGGAGTCGATGCACAGGACATCGGCACCGGCCTCGATGAGCAGCGGCACGCGCTCGGCATAGTCGCGGGTGTTGATACCGGCGCCGACCATGTAGCGCTTGTCGCTGTCGAGCAGCTCGTTGGGGTTGGTCTTGTGGCTGTCGTAGTCCTTGCGGAAGACGATGCCCATCAGGTGATCGTAGTCGTCGACGATGGGCAGGGCGTTGAGCTTGTTGTCCCAGATGACGTCATTGGCAACCTTGAGGCTAATGTTCTTGTCGCCCACGATGAGCTGCTCACGCGGGGTCATGAACTCGGAGACCTTCGTCTGGTGGTCATCGCGACTGGGACGATAGTCACGGCTGGTGACGATGCCCAGGAGCTTACCCTTGGGAGTGCCGTCGTCGGTAACCGGCATGGTGGAGTGACCGGTCTTCTCCTTGAGCTCGATGACCTGTTCCATGGTCATATCGGGGGTCAGCGTGGAATCGGACTGAACGAAGCCAGCCTTGTGATCCTTGACGGCCTTGACCATAGCGGCCTCGGACTCGGCGCTCTGGGAACCATAGATGAAGGACAGACCACCCTCGGTAGCGAGCGCGACACCCATGTCGACGCCCGAAACGGACTGCATGATAGCGGAAACCATGGGGATGTTCAGGGTGATTGCCGGCTTCTCACCGCGCTTGAAGCGGGTCAGCGGCGTCTTAAGAGAGACGTTGTTGGGGATGCACTGCGAGGACGAGTAACCAGGGACCAGCAGATACTCCGAAAACGTGTGGGACTCACCGGGAAAGAACGTAGCCATGTTTCTCCTTTTTCCATGCGACCGGTCGGCTGCAGGCCTCGTAGGACCCAGCCCAACCTTGGGCGCCCAATACTGGGGAAGTATCTTAACGCACTTTGACTGCTACAATGCATGATTTAAGAAGAGCACACGAGGGTTTGACGCAGGCTTTGCGTTTGCCCAGCAAACACTTTAGCGGGGAGACGTGGAGTACATGGAGTACAAGACGACGGCAAAGTTGGTCATTCAAGCGTGCGACAAGGATCTGCCGGGCGTGTTTGGTCACGGCTGCGTCTTGCTGCTGCAAGGCATAGCCCGCGAGCACTCGCTCAACCGCGCCGCCAAGAGCATGGGTATGGCGTATTCCAAGGCCTGGCGCATTGTGAACGAGGCCGAAGGTCAGCTGGGATGCAAACTCATCGAGCGCGACGGAGCCCGCGGATCCACGCTCACCCCCGCCGGCGAGCGAGCCATCGAAGTCTACGAAACCCTCCAGGCCGACATCAACAACATCATCGCCACCAAAGCCGACGCCCTCATCGCCAGCATCAATGCAGAGTAGTCCTTTTGGGACTGAATTATTGTCCACCGCGCCCTCGGATTGAGGCTCGCGTCACAAAACGGGCCCATCTACTACGTTTAGCTGAATGCCCTCGACCATACCGGACATTATGAAATTAAAACCGCTGGTAGACAGCTTGGTAATTATCAAAATAGGCGGGTATGGTCGACCCCTATGGCTTAAACGTAGTAAATAGGCCGTTTTCGTGGCACAGGCCCCGATTAGCTACTTGCGGAGGGCGTTGTCTAGGATGGACGCTACTACCAGAGGATTGTCGGTGCCGGCGAAGAGGCGGATGGTGCTCCCCTGCTTGCCGCGTGGAGCCGAAAGGCGCGTTGTTGCGCCACCGGCGGGCGATGTGCGGAACTCCCCAGGCAAAGCATCGAACAGCTCGCCCGCGCTGCATTCGATAAGGTCAAATTCAACTGCCGGGCCAAAACCGTGCTCCAGGATGCCGGTCGCGATGGCATGGTCGGGATGCGAGATCAGCCCGGGATAGCGCACGTTGCGCACCATTTCGTTGGCGGCCAGATACTCGGCCAGCGCACGGGCGCGGTCGAAGTGCGCCTGCATGCGGGCGTCGAGCGTATCGAGCCCGTTCTCCAGAACCTCAGCCTCATCGGAGAACAAATCGAGCGCGGCCAATCCGCACCCATCGAGCAGCGCATGCGCGCACTCGGCAGCGGCATCCACACGATGGCGCTTGAGCTGCGAGCGTGCGACCGATACGGCAACGAGCTTGCGAGGAGCCTTACCGGCGCACACACGGTCGAGTGCTTCAAGCGACAGGACGGCACCCAAACGCAGCGGATCGCACCCAAAGAGGCCAGCCACGGTGTTATCCACTACGAGCAGCGCGTGGGCCTCACGAGCCGCGCGGCCCAGAGCGCGAAGATCGGGAACGCGCAGACCAAACCCGCCGATAGAGTTCACAAACCACCACAGGTGCGGCCCCTCGGCATCAAACGAAGCATCAAAATCCTCGGACGCGGCAGTAAACGCCGCAACCGACGGCGGGTCCACAAGCACAACATCACAGCCTTCAAAGCCGTGCGCAAACGCATCGGCAAAGTCATCGGCAAACGCAACCAGGCGGTCACCGGGGCGCACAATCCCCAACAGAGACAGCGCCGCCGGCACATGCGAGGCCGCAACAAGACGCGCCTCACGCGCGCCGGCCCTTAAAGCCCAGGCCTCTTCTAGCTGCTGTACATCCACAAGGCACCGTCCCTTCACAAACAAAAACCCACGATGCGGGTGTTCCCCGCATCGTGGGCAACGGCTGCAGTATAGCGCCGATATGCGACGAATCGCCTAGATGTTGAGCGTGTGATAGGTCACGCTCGCACCCGGGGCGTCAACGGTCACGCCATAGGCCTCGGGATAGATGCGCGTCGAAAACACGAGCGCGCCGTCGTTCACAAACACCTCGACCGACGAGACATCGCCGATAATGCGCACGTTACGGACCTCGTCGACGGGCTCCCAACGCACGGTGCGACCGCAGCCGGCAGATGCGCGACCTTCATCGGTAAATCGCATCTCAAAGCGCGCGGGCAGCTCGCCCTCGGCGGGCACAAACGCCAGCTTCAGCTCGCCATCAACGATCGCGGTAAATACGCCGTCGACACCGTCGACAACAACGTCAAAGCAGGTATCGCCGGCAACCTCCAACGAGCCCTCCCCCACACGCACCGAGGCATAATGGCGCTCGATCTCGCGCGCCGGCTGCTGCAGCACCACGTCGCCGTCACCGGCCGTAAGCTCACGCGGCACCGTCATGCAATGCTGCCAGCCGCACACCACGGTGGGTGCGTTGCCATAGGTCGGCTCATCGGGCATGCCCATCCAGCCGATCAGAATGTGGCGACCGTCCTCGGCCGTGAACTCCTGCGGAGCATAGAAGTCAAAACCGGCGTCCCACAAGCGAAACTCGCCCAGCTCATAGGCACCGTAACCACCGGTAATGTCGCCCGTTACAGGCATGTAGCCAGCAGCGTATACGTTGCCGCGGTCCCAACGACCACCCTCGAGCCCCTGGGGCGAGAAGGACAGCCACCTCGCCGGCACACCACCATCGGCCTCAAGCTCAAGGTATCCCGGGCACTCCCACATAAAGCCAAAACGCTCGGGCGTAGACACACGGCTCTCGAGCCCCCAGTTCAGCATATCCGCCGAACCATACACCAAGATCTCGCCCACATCGCGCCCGGCACCCTCGCCGTGCATCGCACAAAAACGGCTCTCGACATGCGGCCCATCCACGCGACGACGCGCACCCAACACCATGTGGTAACGCCCATCATCATCGCGCCACACCTTGGGGTCGCGCACGTGGCAGGTCAAATCCTCGGGATAATCCTCGGAAGCCAGCACCACGCGCTTTTGGCTGAACGTCTGTCCATCGGCGCTCTCGACATACACGGTATCGGCGCGACGGCCGGAGTTGACATAGTCAAAGACGCCGTCCGCATCGGGGAGCTTAACGTTGCCGGTATAGAGCACGCGAATGCGACCGTCCTCGGCAAGCGCGGAGCCCGAATACACGCCATGGCAGTCGAACAGCTCATCGGGCAGCAGCGGCGCGCCAACATACTCCCAGTTCATAAGGTCGCGGCTCGTGGCATGACCCCAGGCCTTAACGCCGCCCTCAACATCAAACGGAGCATATTGAAAATAAGCGTGGAACACGCCGCCCGCCTGGCAAAGACCGTTGGGGTCGTTGAGCCAACCCGCCGGCGGCATAATGTGGAAGTGCTGGCCATACGCGCCATGACCGCACTCAGAGGCGGCGGCGTCAACAGCGGCGACCAGCTTTGCAAGGTCGCGACCGAGTGCATTAGACATATCAAAGTCCTAACGGATCGAAAGTTACAAGGTGCCAAAGATCGGCACCAGATGCGGGGAACACCCGCGAGCATACAGCCCGCGGGTGTTCCTCAATCAAAAGCTCTTAGGCCTGCTCGGAAGCCTTGGGCTCGTCCTTGTACAGGACAAACGAGATGGCAAAGGACACGACCGCGGCAACCGCAAACATGATCGCGTACTGCACGGGCTGGGCCAGGCACAGCAGGATACCGAAGATTCCCGTAACGCCCGTGCCGGAGGCGGCCAGCGAAGTGAGCGCGCAGACCAGGGCACCGCAGCCACCACCGATGCAGCCGGCGATGAAGGGCTTAAAGAAGCGCAGGTTCACACCGAAGATGGCAGGCTCGGTAATACCCATGAAGGCGGACAGGGCCGAAGGAAGCGCCAGGCCCTTGATCTTGGCATCGCGGGTCTTAAAGGCAACGGCGAGCGCGGCAACACCCTGGGCGATGTTGGCGGCGCTGGCGATGGGCAGCCAATAGGTCACGCCGTACTGAGCAAGCTGGCCCAGGTCGATGGCGGTGTACATCTGGTGGATACCCGTAACGACCGTGGGGGCATAGAACAGGCCGACGATAAAGGAACCGATGCCGAAGGGCAGGGTCAGCAGAGCCTGGATCAGACCGAGGATGGCGTTCTCAGCCCAGACAAAGATGGGGCCGACGGCAACGAGCGTCACGAGCACGGTCACGAACACGGAGACGAGCGGAGTAACAAAGAGGTCGAACATCTCGGGAACGATCTTGTGGAGGCGCTTCTCCAAGAAGGCGAGGATGGCGCAGGCGATGACGATCGGGATCACATGGCCCTGATAGCCAACCCACTCAAAGCTGTACACGCCGGGAATGACGGTGACCATGGTCTGCACGCCCTCGGAGGCAACCGTATAGGCGCTCTGCAGCGAGGAGTTGATGAACGCACCACCGACGACGGCGCCCAGATACGGGTTGGCGCCAAAGGCCTTAGCGGCGGAGTAGCCAATCAGGATCTGCAGAATGCCAAAGGACGTGCCCGAGACCAGGTCGGCGATCTTATAAATAAAGTTATTGGTGTCGAGCGCGATAAAGCCATTGGAGGCCATAAAGTTGAGAGCACTCATGATTCCCAACAGCAGGCCCGAAGCCACGATGGCGGGGATGATGGGGACAAAGACGTCGCCGAGCACCTTAATGGCGCGCATAAAAATGTTCTGCTGCTGCGCCGCGGCCTCCTTGACCTCGGCCTTGGTGGCAGCCTCGACGCCACTGAGCGCGATGAACTCTTCGTAGACCTTGTTGACGGTGCCAGTGCCAAAAATAATCTGGAGCTGGCCCTGGGCCTCAAAGACGCCCTTGGCGCCGTCGATATTCTCGAGGGCTTCCTTGTCGACCTTGGCGTTATCGGCAATCACCAGGCGCAGACGCGTGGCGCAGTGCGCAGCCGAAACAACGTTGTCGGCGCCACCGATGTTGTCGAGCACCTCTTGGGCTGATTTGCGGTAGTCCATGACTTCCCTTTCCTCCAACGGGCGCATGTGCACCCGGCCAGCTTTGACACTTACACTGTAATCGTTTTCAGTTTCATATGTCTGTAATCGTTTTCACAGAAGGGTGAACGGTAGGAAAAAGCCGGTGAATGGTAGTTTTACGGCAAAAACAGGGGCCTCAAAGGCAGGCAGACATGCCCAAAGCCTAGACATTCATAAGTTGGTGGCCGAGTTTGAGCGTCTTGAGACCGCTCTCCCCCTCCACGCCATCGAGCGTGTTGAGCAACATATTGGTCGCCTCGACGCCACTGGTCAGGTAGCCATAATGCACGGTGGGAATGCCGCCCGTCAGCGCGCGCAAAAACGCGTTGTCGCCAAAACCGCTCACGCGGTGTATACCCTCGCC
>USKV01000097.1 GCA_900555355.1 uncultured Collinsella sp. | reverse complement strand
CATTTACCAGCGAAGACCGCGCCCGCTTTAAACGCAACCTCACCAATCTGCTGCGCTAACCAAGGCAGATTTTCGGGACATGCCCGGAAATCTGCCTTTTCGTTTAGAGCGGTGTGAGCGCTCAGGATCCATGGCTCAACAAAAAACGGGCTTCAAAATGCCATGCATCGCCGCATTGCGCCGGCGCCGAGCATGGCTATTTTGAAGCCCGTTTTGCTAGGCCTACTTAGAGGCCGAAGGCGGAAAGAACGAGTCCCCAACCGGCGCCGATGACGTACATCATGACCAGGAACACGGCATTTTCGCGAGCGCTGCGGTTGGTACGGAACAGCACCAGGTAGCCCACGCCGGCAGAGATGAGCGTGCCGGCGAGCATCGGCGCCAGCTGCAGCGCACCTTCGAGGTACAACTGCGTAATAACGACGCTAGCAGAGCAGTTGGGGATCAGACCGACAAGCGCCGAGCCCAGGACGGCGAGCGTCTCATTGCCGCGCAGGAACTGCTCGATCGCGGACTCGCCGAAGGTCTCGAGCACGGCGACCAGAATCAGCGTCACCAGAAAAATGAATACCGATACCTGCACGGTGTGCGAGATGGCGCTGCGGATGATCGACAGGACAGGCGCCCCTTCGTGGGAGTGGTCGTGGCTGTGACCGTGGTGGTGCTCGTGCTCGTCCGCGTGACCATGGTCGTTGCCGTGGTCGTGCCCGTGCTCGTCCTCGTCTTCATCACAGCCGCAATGGTCGCGCTCGCACAGCTCGTGGATGTGATCGGCGCTCACACCCGCCTCGGCCACCTCGTCAATGATGTCGCCACCGCCGTGGTCATCGTGCGCACAGTTCACGTGTGCCGGATTGACCGCGGTCCCCAGCACGGTGCGACGAATCGCCGCATGCGCGCGGGCATTACGACGAAGGCCGCGGATAGCCGCATCCACGATAAAGCCCGTGACCAGAGCGATCAGCGCCTTCGAGGCGAGCAGCATCGCCATGGTCTGCACGGGAACTTGCTCGGCGAGTAACAGCGGCAACATCTCGTCGGAGGTCGAGAGGAACACGGCAACCAGCGTGCCCAGCGTCACGACGCGGCCAGCGTACAGCGTTGCTGCCATGGCCGAAAAGCCGCACTGCGGCACCATGCCCAGCAACGAGCCAACCACGGGGCCCGCGGCGCCGGCGCGCTTGATAGCGCCGTTGACGCGATCGCCCGCAACGTGCTCAAGGGTTTCAAGAGCCAAATACGTCACCAACAAAAACGGCACCAACGACAGCGTGTCCTTGCCGGCGTCGAGCAGAATATCAATCAGTAAATCCATGACGGATGGAACCTTTCGTGTCTTTCGGCAGCATTGTAAAAGTCCTAGCGGTCAACTAGGGTATTGTAGTTGTCCCGGGCGCGGTGCCAATAGTTGCCCATGGTAAACTATCATCTCGCCACATCTTAATGACCCTGAGCCGCACGACGCGGCCCATCCAAGGAGCAGTTATATGAACGTTTCACAAGCACTCGAATACGAGCGCCAGCCGTTTATTCCCATGTTTATCTATGGCGATCACGGCGCCATGGAGTCCGAGCGCCAGAAGGGCGAAGAGGCCCTCAAGGTGCTCGAGACCGAGTACTTTACCGCCGAGGACGACCCCGGCTTCGACTTTGCCACCGTGCGCGACCTGGCCGACCGCAACCGCGACCTGTGCGACCAGATTGGCGAGGCGCGCCTGCGCAACGTGACGCCCGCGACGCTCTCGCGCGGCCTGTCCGACGCCGACACCTGCGCCGCCATCGGCAAGATGCAAAAGCGCACCGCCGCATCGGTCATGCGCGAGATCCGCGGTGACCGCGACGCACTCGGCGTAGCCTATGCCCGCAAGCCCATCCAAGGCACGGTGCTGGGCATCGACATCGAGACCACCGGTCGCGCGCCCGAGCGCGGCTACATCATCAACGTGGGCTGGGAGATCATGGATCTCACCAGCGACGCCGTGCCGCATGACGCCGAGGCACACTACTGCGGCCTGCCCGACATCTACCGCGGCGAGGATGTGCCACTATCGAACATCCATCACATCACCTGGGACGACATCGACGGCAAAAAGCCGTTCCGCGAGAACAAGGAGCTGCAGAAGCAACTGCTCAAGCTCATGAAGAAGTACCCCTATATGGCGCACAACGCCGCCTTTGAGGACAGCTGGTTCAAGATTCACCTGGACGGCTACGCCGAGGCGCGCCGCGCAGGCAAGATCATCGTCATCGACTCGCGCCAGATCTGCCGCAGCCTGGATGCCGACGTCCGCTCGCTCCCCCGCGAGTCCGCGCCCGCCGCGCTCGAGAACTGGGCGCGCCGCCGTGGCACCCTCGCCGCCGACGCCAACGAGCAGCATCTGGGCCTCGACGACACTGACCTCATGCTCCGTACCGTCCAAGCCGAGTTCAACCTCAAGAACCTATTCGCCAAGTAGAAACGCCTGCGACAAACCCCGGCGTAGATCACGAGCGGTCTCGCAGCGGGAAACCCCGCAGCGGGGCCGCCCTACGTTCCATAAGCAGACCCGCGCTTCACAAATTCTGAACCCTATTTTTTAACTATTTCGGCACTTTCCCGACACGTGATTTGTTTTCAGATGGCGATGCATCGATACCAAATGTGCAGCAATTGAGTATTTCTATGCTATAGCTGAGCAGCGAAAACATTGATTTAGGGTGAACGTGCCCATAATTGCGTCAAGTTTTTGGACAGCATTTGGTTAGACCTCTAAAACGACTTTTCCGCTCAGCGTCATCAACACGACATTAGCTGACACGATATATACCATGAGTATCGTATTGTCACATACCACTGCAAAAGCGGTCTACCAAGCCGCGCATTCGGTGTCTGCGAAAGGCATCGAGTCCTGTAACCCTGCCGCGATTTACGGATCATGTCCCACCGGAACGCTCCTTGACGCAGCCGCAGAATGGCTCACCAAACATGATGTTTCCCTCGACGCGAATGATTCCCTCGAGGTGATGGTGTTTGATCGCAGGAATGCGCGCCATGCAATGAACTGTCAATGCCACGTTTCTTCAAAACGATTCTCGAACTCACGCTTTATAGAGCTTAAAGATGGCATCTTCATTGTTGGCGTTGAGCTTTGCGCACTTCAGGCCGCCACCTATCTTCCTTTTCGCGAACTGGTGGAGTACTACTTTGAACTATGCGGCGCTTATTCCCTTGGAACCGACTCTTCCACCTCCTATACCGAGCGTTTCGCGCTCACCTCGACCGAGAGGTTAAAGCAGTTCTTTAATTCCATTACCAGATGCGACGGTCTGGCCCTTGCCCGAAAGGCGATCCAATGTGTGCGCGACGGATGCCGGTCTCCCATGGAAACGGCATTTGTCATGATGCTAACGCTGCCCAAAAGCGAAGGAGGGCTTGGTATTAAGGGAATTGAGACCGATTACGAGGTACAGGTCACCGCTGCCGCAAAAAATCTCACGAGACGCAAAAAGTTCTTTATGGATGCGTATCTAAAGAAATCTCGCACAGACATTGAATACAACGGTTTTTATCATGACGCGGAAGAAGACCGCGCCATCGATGAGGAGCGCAAGAATGCGCTTGCGTCCATGGGATACGGAATCATCACCGTCAGCCGTTATTCCTTTATGCATGCCAGCGCTTTCGTTAGGGTCATGGAAGCAATCCAGCGGAAAGAGGGCGTACGCCCCTCGCGTCTGCCAAAAGACTTTCAAATCATGCAAGAGGACCTGAGACAGTTTGTGCTCAGAAGGTTTATAGAAGAGAAAAAGCGAATTCAGAAGCAGCTTCGCCAGGATTCCGAAGAGCGTCAACGAATCGACCTCGAAAAAGCAACGCTCGAAGGCATCACGCTGGATGACCCGACAATTAATGAAGTTCCGGCAATCGATGACATGCAGACTGTCGAATCCGACAGCCCATCATTTGCCCAAACAAGCAGCCTCGCGCCCGAGGGCAGGGTCTTCGGGGCCGGAGACTAGGCCGGCTAACAAGGTGGGTACCCTAGCGACGTGCAAAATTGCGAGTATTCAGCAGGGTCGGGTGTCTATCACCCTCGAGTGGATCCAAATGTGAAGCGAAATCACTCTTGCGTGAGAGCGTTAGGCAACATTTGAGGAAGAACTCATCGGTTTAACGCTCTAAGATGACTCTTGAACTACATTATTTGGCCTGAAATAGATTAACAGACCCCCTATAGTTGCAGAATACTCCATTTTTTTGCACGGCACGAGGGTACCCACCTTGGCATCGACTATCAAAAAACGCTCAGTCCGGGATCTCGTCCACTATTCCCCATCATTTTTACAACGAATTACCTGAACGTCATTGACATATGAACATGCACTCATATAATCGAAAGTAAATTATATGAGCGCATGTTCATATGAAAGGATGTTGCAATGAGCGACCACGCTGATGAAACAAAGACTGACATCGAGGCCACCGAACCCGTGATCCCCACCACCTGCTCGCCCGAGGACCTTCCCGACGAGGAGTTGCTGTACGACTTGGCCGACCTGTTCAAGGTCTTCAGCGACACCACGCGCATCAAGATTCTCTATGCCCTCATGGGCCGCGAGCTCTGCGTGGCCGACATCGCCGAGGCGACCGCAACCTCGCAGTCGGCAGTATCGCACCAGCTGCGCACCCTTAAGCAGTCGCACCTGGTCAAATTCCGCCGCGACGGCCGCAACATCCTCTACTCGCTTGCCGACGATCACGTCTACACCATGCTCAACCAGGGCATGAGCCATATCTGCGAATAGCAACCAACCACGGTACCAACGCGACCGGCACCCAGGTCGCCAACACAGGGAAAGGAACCCACCATGAAAAAGCAGTTTAAGCTCGACGAGATCGACTGCGCCAACTGTGCGCGCGAGCTTCAGGACGAGCTGGCCAAACTCGAGGGCGTCAAATCCGTGTCCGTCAACTTTATGACCCAGAAGTTGACGCTCGAGGCCGATGACGCCGAGTTCGACGAAGTGCTCAACCGCGTTGTAGAGTTTACCGCCGACGCCGAGCCGGACTGCGAGATTATTCTCTAGCCCAGGCTTACGCCAACCTGCAAGGCCGCGCTTGCCGCGGCCTTTGCCCGCAAAATTATATGAGCGAGTGTTCATACATTCAAATGGGAGGATACGAGTCATGGCCACCGCCGACCCCAAGAAGAAAAAGAAGCGCAAGAAAAAAGAGTCACTCGAGCATAAGCGCAACCGCATCCTGGTAGCGCTGGGCATTTTTGCCGTGGTGTACGCCCTCGATGAGCTTGGCACCCTCGCCGCCGCGTTCGGCACCCCGGGCGACATCTACGCCAGCTTTGTGCTGTTCCTCGTGCCGTTTTTGATTGCCGGCTACGACGTACTGCAAAAGGCCTTCAATAACATCCGCCGCGGCAAGGCCTTCGATGAGAGTTTCCTTATGGCCGTCGCGACCATCGGCGCGTTTGCCATGGTGCTCTTCCCCGATGCCGACCCGCACATGGCCGAAGGCGCCGCCGTCATGCTGTTCTACCAAGTCGGCGAGTTGTTCCAGGCATACGCCGTGGGCAAGAGCCGCAAGTCGATCAGCGCCATGATGGACATCGCGCCCGACTACGCTAACGTCGAGCAAGCCGACGGCACACTCGAACAGGTCTTTCCCGATGACATCGCCGTCGGCACCGTGATCGTGGTCAAGCCCGGCGAGCGCGTGCCCATCGACGGCGTCATCGTCGAGGGCGAAACCCAGCTCGACACCGCCGCGCTCACGGGCGAGTCAGTCCCCCGCCCCGCCAAGTCCGGCGACGATATTATCAGCGGCTGCATCAACATGACGGGCCTCATCCACGTGCGCACCACCAAGCCCTTTGGCGAGTCCACCGTCGCGCGCGTCCTGGAGCTCGTGGAGAATGCCAGCGAAAAGAAGGCGCGCACCGAAAACTTCATCACACGCTTTGCCCGCGTCTACACGCCCGCCGTTACCGGCGCGGCCGCGGTGCTCGCCCTTGGCGGCGGCCTGGTCACCGGTGCCTGGTCCGACTGGATTCTGCGCGGCCTGACTTTCCTGGTCGTCAGCTGCCCGTGCGCGCTCGTGATCAGCGTGCCGCTGAGCTTCTTTGGCGGCATCGGCGGCGCCTCCAAGCTGGGCGTTCTCATCAAGGGTTCTAACTACCTCGAGACGCTCGC
>USKV01000096.1 GCA_900555355.1 uncultured Collinsella sp. | reverse complement strand
GTCGCTCCCGATACGTCGCACTGCAGAAGCTCGGATGACGTAAATGCGTTCGGCGTGTTCGTGGTCTGATTCATTATCCGATCGCTCCTTCCATCTCGAGCTTGATCAGGTTGTTCATCTCGACGGCGTACTCAAGTGGCAGCTCCTTGGAGACCGGGTTGGCAAAGCCATTGACGATCATGGTGCGGGCCTCTTCTTCCGAGATGCCGCGGCTCATCAGATAGAACACCTTGTCGTCGCCGATGCGGCCGATGGTGGCCTCGTGGCCGATGGCGGCATCCCGAGTGCGGATGTCCATGGCGGGGATGGTATCGGAGCGGCTTTGGTCGTCGAGCATGAGCGACTGGCAGCTCACGGTCGCCTTGGAACCCTCGGCCTTAGGCGTGGCCACGATGGAGCTGCGGAAGGTCTGGATGCCGCCGCTCTTGGAGATGCCCTTGGTCTCGACGGTCGCCGAGGTCTCGGGGGCGTTGAGCACGACCTTGCAGCCGGTGTCGAGGTTCTGCCCGGCGCCGGCAAAGGTGATGCCGGTAAAGCTCGAGCGGGCGCGACGGCCGTTGAGCACGCTCATGGGATAGAGGTAGCCCACGTGGCTGCCGAAGGAGCCGCTGATCCACTCGATGTCGCCGTCCTCGTCCACGCGCGCACGCTTGGTGTTGAGGTTGTACATGTTCTTGGACCAGTTCTCGATGGTCGAGTAGCGCAGGTGTGCACGCTTGCCCACAAAGAGCTCCACAGCACCGGCGTGGAGGTTGGCCACGTTGTACTTGGGCGCGGAGCAGCCCTCGATAAAGTGCAGGTCGGCGTCGTCCTCGACGATGATGAGCGTGTGCTCAAACTGGCCGGCGCCCTTGGCGTTGAGGCGGAAGTAGCTCTGCAGCGGAAAATCGAGCTTGGTGCCCTTGGGCACGTAGACAAACGAGCCGCCCGACCACACGGCGCCGTGCAGGGCCGCAAACTTGTGGTCGGTGGGCGGGATGAGCGTCATAAACTTCTCGTGGATGAGCGGCTCCCACTGCGGGTCGTGCAGGGCCTCTTCGATGCCGGAGTAGACGATGCCCATCTTGGACGCCGTGTCCTGCATGTTGTGGTAGACGAGCTCGGAGTCGTACTGCGCGCCGACGCCCGCCAGGTAGCTGCGCTCGGCCTCGGGGATACCCAGGCGCTCAAAGGTGTTCTTGATGTCGTCGGGCACCGACTCCCAGTCGTGCTTTTGGTCGGTGTTGGGCTTGACATAGGTGACGATGTTGTCCATGTCCAGGCCCTCGATGGAGGGGCCCCACGTCGGATTGGGGAAGCGGTTAAAGATCTCGAGGGATTTGAGGCGCAGGTCGAGCATCCACTGCGGCTCGTCCTTCTTGGCGCTGATCTCGCGCACGATGTCGGGCGTGATGCCGGCGTCGAGGCGCTCGAATCCCTCCTCGCCATAGGTGAAGTCGTAGAGGCTGCGGTCGATGTCCGCGACCTCGGTGCGGTTCTTGGTCATTGCGTCGCCCCTTTACGCCTGCTGCTCGGCAGCGGCGGCCTCGGCCTGGGCGCGCTGCTCGGCGGCCTCGCGCTCGAAGGTTTCAAAGCCGTTCTTGTCGATCCAGGGGATGAGCGAGGCGTCGTCCTCGCGCACGATATGGCCCTTGACCATAACGTGGACGCGGTCGACATCCAGATGCTCCAGGATGCGCGTGTTGTGCGTGATGATGAGCATGGAGCCGTCGCAGCTCTTGCGGTAGGCGTCCATGCCATGGCTGACGGTAGACAGGGCGTCGACGTCCAGGCCCGAGTCGGTTTCGTCCAGGATGGCGAGCTTGGGCTGCAGCAGCAGAAGCTGGAGCATCTCGACCTTCTTCTTCTCGCCGCCCGAGAAGCCCACGCCCAGCTCACGGTTGAGGTAGGCGGTGTCCATGTTGAGCTCAGCCGCGAGCTCCTTGACGCGACGGCGGAACTCCTTGCCCTTCATCTCCAGGCCGGGGCGGCCGGCGATGCTGGCGCGCAAAAAGCTCGACAGCGGCACGCCCGGAATCTCGACCGGGGCCTGGAAGCTCAGGAACAGGCCGGCGCGCGAGCGCTTGTCGGTGGTGAGCTCGGTGATGTCCTGGCCGTCAAAGACGATGCGGCCGTCGTTGACGGTATAGACGGGGTCGCCCATGACCAGGTGGCCGAGGGTGGACTTGCCAGCGCCGTTGGGTCCCATCAGCACGTGGGTCTCGCCGGCGGCGACGTTGAGGTTGACGTTGTGGAGGATGGTCTTTTCGTCCACGGAGGCGGTCAGACCTTCGATGGAAAGCAGCGGATTTGCGCTCATGCTGTCCCTCTCTGTATATGGTGTACTCATAGGTGTACTAAACCCTAGGAATCTTCTCGGAATAAAGTTACTATGGGTTCGGCGTTAGTCAAGGGAAAACCCGACTAATCCACTCGACTTTTCTAGATGTGGGACAAAATAACAAGGTTTGTTTGTCCCACTTACTTAAGATTTGGGACAAACAGACCTGGTTATGTTGTCCCAGATGCGATGGGAGGGTAGGTATGCTCATTTCTTCCAAGGGCCGCTATGCCCTCCGGCTGATGATCTATATCGCGGCGCTGGGCGACGCCGAGGGCAAGATTGCCCTGCGCGAGGTTGCCGACCGCGAGCGCATTTCGCAGAAGTATCTGGAGCAGCTGGTTCGTCCGCTTATGAAGGCGGGCCTGCTTAAGAGCGTGCGCGGCAAGGGCGGCGGCTACATGATGGCCAAGGATCCAGCCGAGGTGCGTGCCGGCGACATCCTGCGCGCCGTCGAGGGCAGCACGGCGCCCGTGGCGTGCGACGGCATCGACAACAGCTGCACCCGCAGCGACTTGTGCTCAACGGTCAAGTTCTGGCGCGGTCTGGACGATGTGATCGAAAAGTATGTCGACGGTGTGACGCTGGCAGACCTGGCCGCCGTCCCCGAGATCAACTTTGACATTAAGCTGTAGGGGTGCAAATGGCATCTCTCGACAAGGTGTACAAGCAAATCGAAGTTTTTGCTCGGGAATGTGACGCCGAGAAGGTCGTGTTGTTTGGTTCTCGTGCTCGAGGCGACAACTTGCCCAAGAGCGATATTGACATCGCCGTAGCAGGTTGCCGGGATTTCGGCCGTTTCTCATATTTGATCGAGGAACATCTTGATACTCTTTTAGATGTAGATGTCGTCAAT
The DNA here is from genome assembly GCA_900555355.1 of uncultured Collinsella sp. GTDB lineage: Bacteria > Actinomycetota > Coriobacteriia > Coriobacteriales > Coriobacteriaceae > Collinsella. The sequence continues at coordinate 3,050 of USKV01000096.1, read as the reverse complement.
CTCGACGAGTCCTTATCGCAGCAATTGCTCGATGAAATTGCCAGGGATGGTGTGATTCTGTATGAAAAAATATGAGAACTTTGCCAGCGCCTTGGCGAATCTTGAGGATGCGCCCAATCAGGATCTCAACAATGATTTTGTTCAGAGTGGATTGATTAATAAGTTCAATCTTCAATTTGAACTGAGCTGGAAGCTCCTTAAGCGTCTGCTCGAGTATGAGGGCGCCACGCTTGCCGCGTCGGGGTCTCCTCGTGCCATCTTGAAGGAGTCCTACCGATTCTACGACTTTATTGATGAGGCAGCCTGGCTAGATATGCTCAGAGACCGCAATACGAACGTCCATATCTACGACAACAAGCTCGCTCAAGATTTGATTCAGCGCATTTTGAATGTCTATATCCCTGCTTTCTGCCAGTTGAGGGACGGGCTGATGGAACGTTACGGCGAGCTTCTGTTGGCGCCTGACGACCAGTTTGTTTAATTCCTTAAGATTTCGCGGAGGGTTGTTGCCGTTTACCGAGGGGTTGTTGTGCAACAACGGGCGAGCTGCAATACTTATTTCTATCTTTGCAAACTGCACTTTAACTATACCAATGCAGGGAGGATCTTATGCAGCCCAAGCATTCTGCTATTGTCGCGGGCCTGACGCTGGCGCTTTCGTTTGGCGCCGTTTCCGCGCCGGCACCCGCCGCTGCCGAGGAGCCCACGCCGGGCGTTGCCTCGGATGCCACCGATATCGATAAGGGCCTTTACACCCAACAGTCCTTCTCGGGCGTGTTGAGGTCGGTTCAGGGTGTCTCGTTTGTCAGCGTGACTCCCGAGATGAAGTACTTCACCAAATATGAGAGCCATGGCAACTATAACCAGGGTTTTTCGTATGGTGACGGCTACAACGCGCTGGGCTATTACCAGTTCGACCGTCGTTGGTCGCTCATTCCGTTTATGAAGCAGGTTTACAACTACGATTCTGCCAAGTACGGCATGCTCAAGGATGCGATTGATCGCGGCAGCGAGATTTCCAACACGAGCAATGCCATGTACGAGAACGGCCAGCTTACCGAGCTGGGCCGTATTGCGCAGGAGGCCTTCCAGGGCGCTTATAACACCGATCCTGTTGAGTTCTCGGCGCTTCAGGACGCTTATGCGTACAACTCGTACTATGCGGTGACCGAGGCGTGGCTCAAGAGCGGCCTGGGTATTGATATTTCGGGCCGCGCCGATTGCGTCAAAGGCATGGTGTGGAGCATTACCAACATGTGCGGCACTGGTGGCTGCAGGGACTTCTTCCGCTGGGCGAATCTTTCCAACGATATGTCCGACCGTGAGTTTGTGACGGCGCTCTCCAATAGTGTGGTCAACAATGTCGCCACTAAGTTTTCGAGTCAGCCCCAGTATCATGAGGGCTGGAAGAATCGTTATAAGAATGAGCTGAAGGACTGCTTGGTTTATATTGCCGAGGACGAGGCCGCTGCCGCTGCGGCGCCCGTGCAGCCCGAGCCCTCGCCGACGCCTGACTCGAATGACGACTCGAGTGACGATGCCAACGACGACAGGATGGATGCGCCCTCGACCGATGCTGACGGTAATGGCTCTGCTGGTGGCGCTACCAACGACGGCTCTACCTCGAACGGCTCCGATTTGAACGGCTCTGCTACGGGCGATTCGTCTTCAAGCTCTGCCGGCAATACGGATAGCGACGCTTCTGGTTCGACCGACGCTGACACCTCTAACTCATCTACCGGCTCGAGCGATTCGTCCGTTGACACCGGCTCTAACAACGGCTCCGGCTCTGACGCAACCCCTGATTCCGATGCTTCCAAGGACGACTCGAATAAGGCGCTGGACGCTCCCGTTGCTTCGCCGGACAAGAAGCCTTCTTTCTCTGTGCAGCTTGGTTCTACGTTGGGCTCTTCGCTGATGGCTGGCGTCAATAACGGCTCGGCCCAGAACAAGGACAACTCTGATCAGGCTTCCACGGAAAAGACCGAGGCCGCAAAGGGCGACTCCAAGGACAAGGCTTCCGAGAAGATTGAATCCGATAAGGGTTCTAGCTCTGAGGAGAAGGACGACAAATCCGCTCAGAAGAAGGACGAGAGCAAGACCGAGGGCGAAAAGAAACAGTCCGAAGACGACGACAAGAGCGGTGCTGACAACCAGGTCCAAGAGCAAAATGACTCCAAGACGGTGACCACTATAACCACCACTACAACGACTAAGACTTCGGGCGGTAATATGCCCAAGACGGGCGATCTGATTGTGATGGCGAGCCTTGCCAGTGCAAGCTTGGCCACGCTGGGCGCTACGTCTATCGTAAGTGGTAAGCATAAGCTCGATCAGCAGAAGAAAGCTTCTGGGGAGGACGGCTCGGAGGAGTAGCCTCTTGGTTGCTAGATAACTAAAGAGTTGGGACGGGGTCCGGTGCGAATGCATCGGGCCCCGTTTTGTTGTGCAACGATTAGTTATGCCCCCTCACACCTCTTGTTGCTACCGTTGCCCGATATGTTTGCGCGGCGACATCGGTACGCGCGAGGCGGTCATTACAATTGGCATCGTGTTGCGATTTAGGGGGAACGTTTTGGTGTCTGTACAGGCAAATGTTGATTGTGCTGCTGGCTTTGGCGTGCGCTTGATCGGCTGTGCCGACGATGCGGTTTTGCCCATTGGCATACACGACTATGCGGAGGCCCTTGGTTGCTGCATGCTGGTTGACAAGACCATGTTTATTGCCGATGTGTTGGACTGCGACGCGTCCGTTGTGGTGTGCTGTCGACCCGAGGGTTTTGGCAAGAGCATGAACTTGTCGATGATCAGGGCTTTTCTGGAGCGTCCAGCGGTCGGTCGCTCTGGTCAGCGTTTGTTTGCCGATGCTCAGATTTGGGATGCGGACGGCGGGCGCTATCGGGATGAGTATGCTTGCTATCCGGTGATATCGCTGGACTTTTCTGGCGCTGCGAGGCGTGGCCCCGCTGTTGCCGACGTCGTGCGCGATGCTCTTTCGGGCGAGTGCGCCCGCCTGCTGGCGCTTTTGGAGGCTCCGGATTTGCCCCGAG
>USKV01000095.1 GCA_900555355.1 uncultured Collinsella sp. | reverse complement strand
TCCGGTCACCGCAAGACATACGGCCTCAACGTGATCGGCGGCGTGCGTCGCGACATTTTGGCCGAGCAGAAGCTCTCCACGCTCACGACCATCCACCAGCTGCGCTCCGAGGTTCAGGAGCTCGTCGACGTCTTGCTCTCCACGCCCAACTTTATTGAGCGTACGAGTGGCATCGGCATTCTGGATCGCAAGATCGCACGCGACTTCTCGCCGGTCGGCCCGCTCATGCGTGGCTCGGGCTATGCCCGCGACGTGCGCTTCGACCATCCCTTCGACGGCTACGCCGATCCGGACGTCCAAAAGATGCACGCCGCTACGGCAGACACCTGCGATGCCTTCGGCCGTACCGCCGTCCGCATCCAGGAGGTCTACGATTCGATCGACATGATCGAGACCATGCTCGAGAACTGCCCGTCGGGCCCCATCCTCACCACGGATTGGGAGTACACCCCGCACAAGTACGCCATCGGTGCCACCGAGGCGCCGCGCGGCGAGGACGTGCACTGGGCCATGCTCGGCAATAACCAGAAGTGCTACCGCTGGCGCGCCAAGGCCGCCACGTACAGTAACTGGCCGGTCCTGCGCTACATGTTCCGCGGCAACACCGTGGGCGATGCGGCGCTGATCGTTGGCTCGCTCGACCCGTGCTATTCCTGCACCGACCGCGTGACGGTGACCGATGTCGCCGCCAAGCGCGACCACGTGCTCGACAAGGAGCAGTTCGAGAACGTCTGGCGCGACAAGTCGCCGCTCGCGGGCGAGGGCACCATGGCCGCTCCGCTCGATGAGGAGGCGCTCTAATATGCTGAAGCTTTGGAAGGTTAACGCCAAGGCCGGCGACGCGACGGTCAAGTACCCGTTTGCGCCGTTCCCCACCAACAAGGACATGCGCGGCAAGCCCGAGCACAATGCCGAGCTCTGCATCGCCTGCGGTGCCTGCGGCGTGGCGTGCCCGGCCGATGCCATTCGCATGGACACCGACCTTGCGGCCGATACCATTACCTGGTCAATCGACTACGGCCGCTGCATCTTTTGCGGCCGTTGCGAGGAGGCCTGCCCCATGGAGGCCATCAAGCTCACTGAGGAGTTTGAGCTGGCCGTCATGAGCAAGGACGACCTCACCAGCAAGAGCGTCTATGCGCTCGAGCACTGCTCGCGTTGCGGCAAGCCGTTTGCCCCGCACAAGGAGATCGACTATGCCAAGCGCCTGCTGCAAAAGGCCGGCGGCATGGAGGCCGAGCAGGCCGCCCGCACCGTCGGTATGTGCCAGGAGTGCAAGCGCGAGCTCGACGCCCTGCGCGCCGCCTCGGCCGTAAAGACCGGCAACGCGCACGGCATGGCTGCCAACGAGACGCTTGCGTCCGGCGAGCCCCAGGGCCCCGGCATGGAGTATCTGGGCGGCCACGGCGTGAACCCGGAGTATATCGACCGCGAGCTTAACCCCGATGCGCCCGAGATTCCCGCCGGTCCGGCGCCGGTCGAGGGCATCATCATGGATTTTGAAACGAAGGAGGAGTAACCATGGCCGAACCCACGCTTTTGCCCGAGCGGCTTCAGTACCGCCCGACCAAGATCGAGCTCGACGAGAGCATCGAGAAGGCCAAGGCGACCCTTCTTAAGAAGATCAAGCGCTCGGTGTACGTCTACCGTGTCGACTGCGGCGGCTGCAACGGCTGCGAGATCGAGATCTTCGGTTCCATCACGCCCGTCTTTGACGTCGAGCGCTTTGGCATCAAGGTCGTGCCCTCGCCCCGTCACGCCGATGTGCTGCTGTACACCGGCGCCGTGACGCGTGCCATGCGCATGCCGGCCCTGCGCGCGTTTGAGGCCGCACCCGATCCCAAGATCGTGGTGTCCTATGGCGCGTGCGGCTGCACCGGCGGCATCTTCTACGACAACTACTGCGTCTGGGGCGGCACGGATAAGATTCTGCCGGTCGATGTCTACATCCCCGGCTGCCCGCCCAGCCCCGCGCAGACCGTCTACGGCTTTGCCATGGCACTTGGCCTGCTGGACCAAAAGCTCCATGCCGAGACTACGGTGGAGGCTGCCGGCGAGCAGGCCGATATCCTGCACCCCGGCGTGCCGTACAAGCTGCGCGTTGCCATCGAGCGCGAGGCTCGCGCCATGAGCGGCTACCGTTACGGCCGCGACCTGGCCAACGAGTTTATGGATACGCTCGAGGACGCGCCCAAGGGTGATATCCGAGGTGCCATGGCGCTGCTCATCGACAAGCAGGACGATCCGCGCCGCGTCGAGGTGTACTCGGCGCTGCAGGATCTGGTGCTGGCCGGAGGTCACTAGATGGAGCTCACGGACCGCTCTGGTTACTTTGCGGGCCCCGGTATGCTCGGCGGCTCCTTTGGCGATGCCTCGCGCGCAAGCGACGAGGCCGCCGAGGGCGTCGCCGACCCCTGCCTGGGCCATGCGCCCGACCAGGTGGTCTTCTACGAGCTCACGCGTAAGTTTGTGGAGACCGAGGAAGACGTTCCCCAGGAGGCCTGCGACGTGCTGTACTACACGCTCGCCGTGGGCCACCACACCGGCGTGCTCGATTGCTTTGAGCCGCGCCTGTCGGTGCCGGTGGACGTGTTTTATTCGCTCGTCGACGCGCTGCCGGAGGGGGAGGCCAAAACCAAGTTCGAGGCCATCCGCTCCTTTGGTGAGTGCCAGCTCGACAAGGCGGCGGTGCCGTCACTGCTCGAGGCCTGCGATGCGCTGCTCGACGAGCGCGGTTTTCGCGGGTCGGCCAAGGCCGGCATCTCGGTGTTCGACGACGACTTTGGCCTGCATGCCCAGCAGGTCGCGTTTCTGATGAAGTTCCGCGATCTGGTTGAGCGCGTGCGCGATGTGTCGGGCGTGTATCTGACGGGAAGGTTGCAGTAATGGGTCGCGTTGTGGATGGTCGTGTGAACGGCGCCCCATTTGCGGGTATCGTGCTCACGGCGGGAAGCGTGCTGCGCGCCGACGATGCCGCCGGCCCCGTGCTCTCCAAAAAGATGGAGGACACGCCTATCGCCGGTTGGTACACCATCGACGGCGGTCAGACGCCCGAGGATGACATCATCGAGGTCAAGCGCGAGCGTCCGCCGCGTTTGGTTTTGGTCGATGCCGCCGACATGGCGCTGCCCGTCGGCGCCATCCGCTTGCTCGATAAGACCGACGTCGCGCGCAAATCGATGTTCACCACGCATTCGCTTCCCTTGTCGATTCTGATCGAAGAGATTGAGCAATCGTGTGATGATATCGTCTTCGTCGGGATTCAGCCGGGCGACACGGAGTTCTACAACCCCATGTCCCCGGAAGTCTTTGAGGCCGTCGACGCCGTGTACGACGCCGTGGCCGCCAACGACTTTTCCCACTTTGTCCGCTTGGGGCAAGAGCAATAGGAGCGCTTGTTCCTGCTGATTAGGAAAGAAGTGATTGACATGGCAGATTCCAAGGTGGAGTACCCCTCTCCCGATTGCCTGGCGCCCGCCGCGATCGAGGCCAAGACCGAGGCCGCCGGCGTGACCAAGGCTAACCTGCCGGTCGCTAAGGCCTTTCTGTTGGCAATGTTCGCCGGCGCGTTTATCGCCTTCGGCGGCCTGTTCTTTACGGTGTTTTTGAGCGACGGCACGCTGGGCTGGGGTGCCCAGCGCGTCGTGGGCGGTCTGTGCTTTTGCCTGGGCCTGGTGCTCGTGCTGGTGTGCGGCGCCGAGCTGTTTACCGGCAATTCGCTTATGGTCTGCGCGCTCAAGAGCAAAAAGATCACGCTGGTCCAGATGCTCAAGGCCTGGGTCGTCGTGTGGGTCGGCAATTTTGTCGGTGCCCTGTTCATCGTCTTTTTGGTGTACATGGCCGGCATCTATAAGCTCAACGGCGAGGCGGTCGCCAATTCCATGGTGAGCGTCGCCGCCGGCAAGGTGACGATCGACTGGGTGACGATCTTCTTCCGCGGCATCCTGTGCAACATCTTTGTGTGCCTGGCCGTGTGGATCGGTACCGCCGGTAAGACCGTGGTCGATAAGGTTGTGGGCATTCTGCTGCCCATCGCCGCCTTTGTGGCCTGCGGTTTTGAGCACTGCGTTGCCAACATGTACTTTTTGCCCATGGGTGCCGTGATGCACGCGTGCGGCTATGGTGCCGACGTTGCCGGCGCCGATGCACTCAACGTCGCGGGCATTGCGTTTAACCTGTCCGCCGCCACGCTGGGCAACATCGTGGGCGGCGCGGTTCTGATCGCGCTCGGCTACTGGTTTGTCTACGCCAAGAAGTCCGAGGCGTAAGGTACCGTCTGTTTGACGTTGGGCCTCCCGCGGGGCGTTGCCGTGCGGGAGGCTTTTTGGGTCCGGGGCTCGTTGCCGGGCTTTTGGCCTGTTGTGTTTGGCTGATGAAAGGGGTAATCGAGATGGCATCTGCTGTGAAGCGTAACGGTCGCGCCGTGGTGACCACATGCGGGGGATGCTATGCCGATTGCGCCTTTGCGGCACGCGTTGAGGACGGTCGCGTGGTGGCCGAGTTGCCGGTGCCGGGGCATCCGTGCGCGGCGCGTGCCCTGTGCACCCGCGGACGGCATCGCCTGGCAATGCCGTTTGACGAGCGCGACCGCATCGTGCACCCCATGCGACGCCGCCGGGATGGCTCGGGGTTTGATGCGATTACCTGGGACGAGGCGTTTGCTCAGATTGCCGAGCGTCTTTTGGGGATTGTTGACGAGTGCGGGCCTCGGGCGCTGGGCATGACGCTCGGCGTTCCCTCGTTCGACCGCTACTGGGCGTGTCGTTTTATGCATGCGCTGGGCTCGCCCAATGTATACGGTGCCGACGGTGCCTGCGAGGTAAGCCGACTTACCGGCTGGGAACACAGCCTGGGTTATAGTCCCGCCTCCGACCTGGCACATACTGATTGCATCATGTACCTGGGGCGTTCTATTGTCGATTCGTCGACGATGGGGGCCGTTGATGCGCTCAACGACGCGCGCCGGCGTGGGGCGAAAATCATTGTCGTGGACCCCCGGCGCAGCGGCTCGGCTGCGCTTGCCGACCGCTGGCTGCGCGTGCGCCCGGGCTGCGACCTGGCCTTGCTGCTGGGCATTGCACATGTGCTCATTGCCGAGGACTTGTACGACCGTGAGTTTGTTGCCCGCTATACCACGGGGTTTGATGAGCTGGCGCAGGCGGCTGCTGTTTGGACGCCTGAGTGGGCCGAGTCGATGTGCGACGTGCCGGCCGCAGAGATTGTCGCCACGGCGCGCGACCTCGCTGCCGCCGCGCCTGCCGCTGTGGTAGATGCGGGCTTTCATGGTGGCATCGGTATCGCGTATGCCAACAGCACCCAGACCGCGCGCGCTATCTGCTTGGTCGATGTGCTGCTGGGCTGCATCGGACATGCGGGCGGTGCCCTCAACCCGCCCACACCGCTTGCGTTGGGCGATTTGGACCCTGCGCGTTTCGCGACGCCGTCGATGCCACGTGAGCCCAAGTTGGGGTCCGAACGCTATCCGCTCGTCGACCCCGAGCGCGGTCTGTGCACGACTATCGGCCAGTCGATTCTTGCCGGCGATTTGCGTGGGCTCATCGTCTATGCCAGTAACCCCGGTGCGGGCTATGGCAATGCACGGGCTTGGTTGAGTATTTTGCAGCAGCTCGACTTGCTCGTGACGATTGATATTCGCTGGTCCGAGACGGCGCGTGCTTCTGACTTCGTGCTGCCCGACGTGACGTATCTGGAGGCTGACCGCGGCGTGGGAACGGTCGTGGGCGCCAACGATGCGCGCGTGTTCTACCGCAACGCCGTGCTGCCCGTGCAGCATGACGGCACACGTCCCGGTCGGGAGATTTTTGCCGGTCTGGCGCAGGCGTGTGGCGTGGGCGAGTACTCCCAGTTTACGTCTGACGATCTGGCGGCTGCCCAGGTGGCGCCTTTTGGGATCGATCTGGACGAGCTCATGGAGCGCGGCTGGGCCGATACGGGCATGGCGCTGCCGACGCGCACGGGTGAGCCGGTGATTCCGCTTGCCGGCGGCAAGATTGCGCTGGCAAGCGACATATGGGAGCGAGCCGGCATGGGTCGTGTGCCCGACTGGATCGCGCCCATGGTGGAGCCTGGCCCGGGGATGTTTCGCCTCATTAGCGGCAACCGTCCCTTTGAGTCGCATACCTCGCGAAGGCTCGCGGCGGCCGGCGCCGCCGAGGCGGGTTCCGACTTGGACGCCGTGCAGATGAATGCCGATGTTGCCGCTCGCATGGGTATCGCCAATGGCGAGGTCGTCGAGCTGGTGAGCG
>USKV01000094.1 GCA_900555355.1 uncultured Collinsella sp. | reverse complement strand
CCCCGTCGGCAATCGACCAAAAAGCTCGCGGCCTCAGCCGGAGTAGCTAAAAAAGCCCCGTCCCAAATTAGCTACCCTGTTCCGCTGTAACTCGTGGTGAGGTCGTGAGCCTGTAAAACGTGTGCGTGCGCTTGCCGTTCGTATCTGCTATCATTCCTAGTCTGTGCGCTCATGCGGGCGTGGCGGAATTGGTAGACGCGCCAGATTTAGGTTCTGGTGGGATTCCCGTGAAGGTTCGAGTCCTTTCGCCCGCACCAACGCACCTGCGTCGGCTCCCGCCGTCGCGACTCTTTGTTGCATATAGGTACCAGCACCTCAGATAAGCTGGGCAGTATGAGGAGGAACGTGTTGAACATCACCGCTTCTGACGTCAAGGACGCCAAGCTCACCGCTACGGTCACCATCCCGGCCGCCGACGTCGACGCCGCGATCAAGAAGGCCTACAAGGACACCGCCAAGAAGTACCGCTTCCCGGGCTTCCGCGCCGGTAAGGCTCCCCGTCCGGTCATCGACTCTGCTCTTGGCGCCGAGGCTACCCTCGCTCAGGCCACCAACGACCTGATCGCCGCCAACGAGCCCGTCGTCCTCAACGAGCTGGACATCGTCCCCACCAAGAGCGGTGACTACAAGGAGCTCGACCTCGCCAAGGATCACGAGGACTACACCTACACCGTCGAGTTCTCCCTGCGTCCTGCTGCCGAGCTCTCCTCCTTCGACGCCGTTGAGATCGAGATGCCTCCCGCGGAGGTCACCGAGTCCGAGATCAACAACCAGGTCGAGATGCTCCTCAACTACCGCGCTACCTTCGAGGACGTCGAGGGCCGCGCCGTCGAGGCTGACGACTATGTGACCGTCGACCTCAAGGCCGTCGAGAACGCCGACAACTTCGCCGCCGAGGGCCGCATGCTTATCGCCGGCAGCGACAGCAACCCCGCCGAGTTCAACGAGGCCCTGATCGGCGCCAACGTTGACGACGTCAAGACCGTCACCTGGACCGACGAGGTCGAGGAGGGCGAGGAGGCCGAGACTCACACCGTCGAGGTCACCGTCAAGGGCATCAAGGTCCGCAACACCCCCGAGCTCACCGACGAGCTCGTCAAGTCCGACTTTGGCTTCGACAGCATCGACGCCATGCGCGACGCCATCAAGATCGAGATCGAGCAGGACAAGGCTTCCCGCCTCCCGGCCGAGAAGGAGAACCGTTGCGTCTCCGCTCTCGCCGAGCGTCTGCAGCTCGACGAGATGGACGCCGACTACGAGCAGTCCGTCTTTGAGGAGCTTGGTCAGAACTTCCTGTCCAACCTCGCTGCCCGCGGCATGACGCTGGACACCTGGCTGCCCGCTTCCGGCCTGACCATGGAGCAGTTCATTGGCGACCTGCACAAGCAGGCCAACGACGTTGCCCGTGAGTCCCTGGCGCTCGACGCTCTCGCCCGTGAGCTCAAGATCGAGGTCACCGAGGACGACATCAACGCCGAGTTCGAGAAGGCCGGCGTCAAGGACGTCGAGGCTTCCAAGGCCGAGTTCATCGCCGATGGCCGCATGCCTGCCGTCCGCGAGTCCATCCGTCGCTCCAAGGCCGTCGATCACCTGGTCGAGAACGCCAAGGTGACCGAGGTCGACGAGACCGCCAAGGACGCTGAGTAATTCTCGCCACCTTTCCCGCGAGCGCATGGATGCGCCCGTGATGGGGTAAAGTTATACACCGGTTATCCGGTTGCTTCGTACGGTGCCAGCCAATGCATAGCATGCGGGCACCGTACGTTTATCTAGAACCAATTTGGTCCGCAAGAGAGAAATGGAGATGCGTATGATCGCTAAGTTCGATTCCGCCCTCGTGCCATACGTTATCGAGCAGACGCCGCGCGGCGAGCGCAGCTACGATATCTATTCGCGCCTGCTCAACGACCGCATCATCTTCTTGGGCGAGGAGATCAACTCCGTCAGCGCCAACCTGGTCGTTGCCCAGCTGCTGCATCTTGAGAGCCAGGATGCCGAGAAGGATATCTCGCTCTACATCAATTCGCCCGGCGGCGAGGTCTACTCCGGTCTGGCGATTCTGGACACTATGAACTTCATTAAGCCGCAGGTCTCCACCATCTGCGTGGGCATGGCCGCGTCCATGGCCGCCGTGCTGCTTTCGGCCGGCGCCAAGGGCAAGCGCTTCTGCCTGCCGCACTCCAAGGTCATGATTCACCAGCCCAGCGGCGGTGCCCAGGGCCAGCAGACCGAGATCGAGATTGTGGCCGAGGAGATCAAGAAGACCCGCCGTGAGCTCAACCAGATCCTGTCCGACGCTTCGGGCCAGCCCATCGAGAAGGTCCAGGCCGATACCGAGCGCGACAACTACCTGACCGCTGCCGAGGCCCTCGACTACGGCCTGATCGACCGTATCGTCACCTCGCGCGACCTCGCCGCGAAGGACGCCTAGGATGGCAGGTAACATGCAGGACAACTTTGACGAGAACGGCAACCCCATCCGCTGCTCCTTCTGCGGAAAAGAGCAGGGCCAGGTCCGTCGTCTCGTAAAGGGCCCGACCAACATCTTTATCTGTGACGAGTGCGTCGCCGCCTGCTCCGAGATCCTTGAGGAGTCGCTGGCTTCGGACTTTATGGACGCTGCCCGCAACGGCAATCTCCCGGGTTTCCTCAACGACCACGGCCAGGCTGCATCCCAGCCCGCCGTTGACCCTGAGACCGAGGGCTTTGAGCTCGAGGACGACCGTCAGGTCATCACGCACGTGCCGACGCCGCACGAGATCTATGACGAGCTTTCGGCCTATGTTATGGGCCAGGAAGATGCTAAGCGCGCCATGTCGGTTGCCGTGTACAACCACTACCGTCGCGTGATCGAGGGCGGTGCCGCGGTGTCCGCCCTTGACGAGGCCTCGGGCATGGGCGCCCAGTTTGACGATGACATGGACGAGGTGGAGCTCGCCAAGTCCAATATTTTGCTGCTCGGTCCCACCGGTACCGGTAAGACGCTGCTGGCCCAGACACTCGCGCGCATCCTCGAGGTGCCGTTTGCCATCGCCGACGCCACCGCGCTCACCGAGGCCGGTTACGTTGGCGAGGACGTTGAGAACATCCTGCTCAAGCTCATCAACGCCGCCGATGGCGACATTGAGCGCGCGCAGGTGGGCATCATCTACGTGGACGAGATCGACAAGATTGCCCGCAAGGCCGAGAACCTCTCCATCACCCGCGATGTTTCGGGCGAGGGCGTTCAGCAGGCGCTGCTTAAGATTCTTGAGGGCACGGTTGCCAGCGTTCCGCCCACCGGCGGCCGCAAGCATCCCCAGCAGGAGCTGCTGCAGATCGACACGACCAACATCCTGTTTATCTGCGGCGGTGCCTTTGTGGGTCTGGATAAGATCATCGCCGACCGCGTGGGCAACAAAGGCGTGGGCTTTAACTCCGAGATTGCCGGCCCCACTTCGGTCGACGAGAACGACCTGCTGCGTCAGGTGCTCCCGCAGGACCTCAACGCCTTTGGCATGATCCCCGAGTTCGTGGGCCGTACGCCCGTCGTCACCCAGACGCAGGCGCTCGACGAGGACGACCTGGTGTCGATCCTGACCGAGCCCAAGAACGCCGTGGTGCGCCAGTACCGCAAGATGTTCCAGCTCGAGGACGTTGAGCTTGAGTTTGAGGACGCCGCCCTGCATGAGATCGCCCGTATGGCGCTTGCCCGCAAGACCGGCGCCCGCGGCCTGCGCTCCATCTGCGAGGACGTGCTGCAGCAGACGATGTTTGACCTCCCCAGCGAGGAAGGCGTTGCCAAGGTCGTCGTAACCGAAGCCTCCGTAAAGGGCGAAGAGCAGCCCCAGCGCATCTACGGCTAGACCTGCCTAAAACGTGTTTGCAAATAGCCTTCGACCACCCGCGGTCGGAGGCTATTTTATATATGCGCAATAACCCCAACTACCTGTGTTATTCTGTGTGTTTGTTTAAGCCTCAGCGAAGTCATTCAGACTGAAGTAATCGATACCTAAGGGGAGGAATGTAGGCCCGATTTTCGTAGATTCCGCACGAGCCGAAGACCACTTAATGTGGTCTTCGCGCGAGCCAGGACTTGACCGAGCGAAAATCGGGCCTACATTCCTCCCCGGCGGGACAGGGAGAGATATATGGAAGAAATGCCCAAGAACTACGATCCGTCGACCAACGAGCCGGCGATCCTGCAGAAGTGGCTCGACGGCGGTTACTACAAGCGCCGCGAGGGTGTGGGCGACTGCACCGTCACCATTCCGCCTCCCAATGTGACCGGCAAGCTCCACATGGGTCACGCCACCGACGACTCCATCCAGGATGCCATCGTCCGTATGGCCCGCATGCGCGGCAAGTCCACGCGCTGGGTGCTCGGCACCGACCACGCCGGTATCGCCACGCAGACCAAGGTCGACAAGAAGCTCAAGAGCGAGGGCATCAGCCGCCTGGAGATCGGCCGCGACAAGTTTGTCGACGCCTGCTGGGACTGGACTCACGAGTACGGCGGCATTATCGTCGAGCAGATCAAGCGCATGGGCTGCTCCGTCGACTTCGACAACGAGCGCTTTACCATGGACGAGGACTACGCGCAGGCCGTGCGCAAGGTCTTTTGCGACTGGTACCACGACGGTCTGATTTACCGCGGTAAGCGCATTGTCAACTGGTGCCCCAACTGCACTACCGCTATCTCGGACGACGAGGCCGAGTACAAGGACGAGAAGGGCCACCTGTGGCACCTGCGCTACCCGCTGACCGAACCGGTCAACGGCCAGGATTACATCGTCGTCGCCACCACGCGCCCCGAGACCATGCTCGGCGACACGGGCGTCGCCGTTTCCCCGAAGGACCCCGAGAAGGCCGCCTTTGTGGGTAAGACCGTCAAGCTCCCCATTGTCGACCGAGAGATCCCCATCTTTGAGGATTGGCATGTCGACGCTAATTTCGGCTCTGGCTTCGTCAAGGTAACGCCTGCTCACGACCCCAACGACTACGCCATGGGTCAGGCCCACGACCTGCCGCAGATCAACATCTTTGACGAGCACGCGGTGGTCGTCGAGGGCTACGGCGAGTTCACCGGCATGAACCGCGACGAGTGCCGCGAGGCCGTCATCAAGTGGTTCGAGGAGCACGACCTGCTCGATCACGTCGAGGACCTCGATCACTCCGTCATGCACTGCTACCGCTGCGACGCCGCGCTTGAGCCGTGGCTGTCCGAGCAGTGGTTTGTGGCCGTTGACAAGCTCAAGGGGCCGGCGCTTGACGCCGTTAACTCCGGTAAGGTTACCTTTCACCCCGCGCGCTGGACGCAGACCTACACCACCTGGATGGAGAACCTCAAGGACTGGTGCATCTCGCGCCAGCTGTGGTGGGGCCACCGCATCCCCGTGTTCTACTGCGAGGACTGCGGCTGGGAGGACGCCCTTACCGAGGACACCGACGTGTGCCCCAAGTGCGGCGGCCACCACGTGCATCAGGACGAGAACGTGCTGGACACCTGGTTCAGCTCGCAGCTGTGGACCTTCGCCACGCAGGGTTGGCCGCAAAAGCCCGAGCTGCTCGAGGGTCATCACCCCACGACGGCGCTGGTCACCGCGCGCGACATCATCGCACTGTGGGTCGCCCGTATGGTCATGAGCTCGCTGTACTTCCTGGACGAGGTGCCGTTTAAGGACGTCGTCATCTACCCGACGATCCTGGCCAAGGACGGCAGCCGCATGTCCAAGTCCAAAGGCAACGGCGTTGACCCCATGGACCTCATCGGTATGTACGGCGCCGACGCCATGCGCTTCAACCTGCTCACGCTGTGCACCAACAACCAGGATGTTAAGTTCGACGCGAACACTGACAAGAAGACCAAAAAGCTCATCGACAGCCCGCGCACCGAGCAGGCCAAGTCGTTTGTGACCAAGATCTGGAACGCCAGCCGCTTCCTGCTCATGAACATGGAGGGCTACACGCCCGGCGAGCCCGTCGTGGAGACGCCGGCCGACGCCTGGATGTTCAGCCGCCTGGCCAAGGCCGTGAAGATGGTCACCGAGGGCATTGAGAACTACACCTTTGGCGATATGGCCCGCGGCGTGCAGCAGTTCTTCTGGAACGAGGTCTGCGACTGGTACGTCGAGGTCACCAAGGCCCGCCTGAAGGGCGAGGGCCGTCTGCAGGCCCAGCGCAACCTGATCTTTGTGCTTGACACCTCCATTCGTCTGATGCACCCGCTTATGCCGTTTGTCACCGAGGAGATCTGGGACAACATGCCGGCGAGCGTGCTCGACCTGGACGCCGAGGGCAACGTTGACCGCGCCGAGGCGCTCATGATCGCCAAGTGGCCC
>USKV01000093.1 GCA_900555355.1 uncultured Collinsella sp. | reverse complement strand
TGGTTATGCGCGGGTGAGTTCGCGCGATCAGAATCTTAATCGGCAGCTGGATGCGCTGGGCGCCTATGGCGTGGGCTCGGCGAATATTTATGCCGACCATGCGAGCGGCAAGGACTTCGATCGACCGCGTTATCGCGAGCTGCTGCACGTCCTGGGAGACGGGGACGTGCTAGTGGTGCTTTCTATCGACCGACTTGGTCGTAATTACTCCGAGATTCTTGAGGAATGGCGACGCATTACCAAGGAGCTCGGGGTTGCCATTGTGGTGTTGGACATGCCATTGCTTGACACGCGCGCCAGGGCCAGCGGCACGCCGGATGTGACCAACACCCTGATTGCCGATATTGTGCTGCAACTGCTGAGCTACGTGGCGCAGGTGGAGCGCGAGAATATCCATCGGCGCCAGGCGGAGGGAATTGCAGCGGCGCGGGCGCGAGGGGTTCGTTTCGGTCGACCTCGCAAGCCGTGCCCTCCTCAGTTTGAGCTGGTGCGCGATAGCTATGAGGCAGGCGATATTACCCGCAGCCAGGCAGCAAAGTGCCTGGGCGTGTGCGTGGGGACGTTCGATCGCTGGATGCGCGAGGCGGGGTAGGAGTTTGCGTCGCTTTGTTGCTTCCTGTTGCGATTCAAATTTTGATACGGTGACGATGCCATTTTGGACTACACTCGCTGATATTCAAAAAACGGAGGTTGGCCTTTGGCACGCGTAAAACAAATAATCGGATGGACCGCGATCGCTCTGTTCGTCGCAACGCTGGCGGGCATCTGGGTGCTGACGGAGCAAAACGCGGTGCAGACGTCGTTGCTGAGCGAGTCCACCGCGCGTGTGGTGGAGGGTCAGGCTACGGGCGTACAGGCTGCCGATACCACGGGTGAAGCTCAGACCGAGAACGGGATGACCGGGGGCACCGATTCGGTTGCTTCGAATGTCCGGTCTGGCCGACTTGCTTCCATTCGCATGTGGGTGGGCGCGAACGTCCGTCGCGTTGCCCATACCGTAGAGTTTTTCTTCGTCGGATTGTTCGCCTCGGTGGTCGTGGTTTGCTTTTCCAGGCGTCCGTGGAGCGTATGCTCCCGTTGCGTGCCCGTGTTGCTCTTTTGCGCCGTCTGCTCCGTTGGCGATCAGGTACATAAGATCTTTGTTCCCGGCAGGCATTTCGACGTTATCGATTTAGGATTCGATGCTGCGGGCTATGTTACCGCGATGCTGTTGGTATTGCTGGCAGCGGCGTTGGTGCGCTATGCGACTCGGCCGATCGGCGCCCATGCGAGGCGCTAGCCGGTAACAAACCCGTTTCTGATCATGCGACCTTGTTGAATTATTTTGTGTCGCGCGTATTTCCGAGCGGTCGGATTTGAGGGGCGAGCGGTAGAACGCTCGCCCCTTGTGCACCATGATGCGGCACAATGTACCGTAAAAGCTGTTTATATCCGGTACGAATCATTCTTTGGTCTTTAATTCTTCTCAACGGAGGTGTTTGAGATGGCAAACGGATTGCTTTTGCGGCTTCGCGAGCGTGAGCTCAGCGCGAGCCCGGCGGAACGCAATGTCATCGCATATGTAAGCGCTCATCCGCACGAGGTGGTCGGGCTGTCCGTCCGCGGTCTTGCCGATGCCACGTTCTCCTCGCCCTCGAGCATTTTGCGCTTTTGCAAGCGCTTGGGTTTTGCGGGCTACAAGGAGTTCCAGCGCGAACTGATTGCCGAGCTGGCGCTCTTGGGTGACAAGAAAGACGTTGCCCTCGAGGACATCTCCATGGATGACAGCGTCGAACGTATCGTGGGGAAGGTGATGAAAAGCAACGTGCGCACGATCGAAGCGACGGCGCGAACGCTCGATTACACCGTCTTGGAGCGATGTGCGGCCTATCTTAAGCGGGCACGCGCGGTCAATCTGTTCGGTATCGGTGCCTCTCGTTTGGTCGCGCACGATCTGGCGCAAAAGCTCATGCGTGTCGACAAGGAATGCCATCTGTACGACGACTGGCATGACCAGCTCTTGTGTGCCAAGAACATGCATGAGGGCGATATGGCAATCGCCTTTAGCTACTCGGGCTTGACGCAAGAGGTGCTGGACTGCACCGCCGAGGCTCAACGTCACAACTGTCCCGTCGTGGCCGTTACCAAAGTAGATGGATCATCCAAGCTTGCCACCATGGCCGATGCCGTGCTCGGCGTCGCTGCGAGTGAACCCTTGGTCCGCAGCGGTGCCATGGCTTCGCGTATGGCCCAGCTTATGGTTGTCGATGCCCTGTACGCTGCTTACGTTGCCAGCGACTACGAACGGGCGACGCATGTCATTAAGCAAAACTACATCGAGAAACAGGAAAGATGAGGTGAACAAAATGCTCGATTTAACAAAATTCACGACCGAACAGCGTAATCAAAGGTCTATGGACCTCGATACGATGACATCGCTGCAAATCGTCACGACGATGAATGATGAGGATCTTCGTGCCGTCCAGTCGGTCACGAAAGTGTTGCCCCAGGTTGCCACAGCAATCGACTGGGCTGCCGAGGCGCTTGAGCGCGGCGGGCGCGTCTTTTACATGGGCGCAGGTACCAGCGGTCGTCTGGGCGTACTCGACGCTTCGGAGTGTCCGCCCACGTTTGGCGTGTCACCCGATCTGATTGTCGGGCTCATTGCCGGAGGCGAGACGGCGTTTATCAAGGCTGTCGAAGGTGCCGAAGACAGCGAGGAGCTTGGCGCGAGCGACCTGCGGGAGCGTGGACTCTCGGACAAGGATCTTGTCGTTGGCCTGGCGGCAAGCGGTCGTACTCCCTATGTGGTGGGCGGCCTTGTGTACGCCAAGGCAACTGGGTGCAAGACCATTGCAATTGCCTGCAACCAAGGGTCGAAGATCGGGGAGAGCGCAGATCTTGCCATTGAACCCGTGCCCGGTCCCGAGGTGCTGACCGGCTCAACGAGGCTCAAGGCGGGAACGGTTCAAAAGCTCATTCTCAACATGATTTCGACCGGTGCCATGGTCAAGATCGGCAAGGTATACCAAAACCTGATGGTCGATGTGCAGCAGACGAACGAGAAGTTGGTGGTGCGCGGCCAGAACATCGTGATGGAGGCGACCGGCTGCACGCGCGAGCGCGCTATTCAGGCGCTTGCAGATGCCGGCGGCCACGTAAAAACCGCTATTGTCTCGGTACTGCTGGGCTGCGATGCCGAGCAGGCTGCGGTAGCTCTTGAGCGAGCGAGAGGCCATGTCCGTGCTGCGGTGAGTGGCCATGAGAAGAGCAATGCCGATGTCCAATAGGTGCACGGCGTGAGCTGATATGACATCCAGACGAGATACCCAATACAAGGAGGAGTTATGACGAACAAAGAGCTGGCTCAAAAGCTGCTGGACCTTTTGGGCGGTAAAGACAACGTGCTCGCAAACGCGGCGTGCATGACGCGCCTGCGCGTGACCGTCAAAGACACGGGCAACGTCGACACGGAGGGTATTAAGGCGCTCGACGGCGTGATGGGCCTGGTCGAGGACGACACGATGCAGATTGTGCTGGGTCCGGGCAAGGTGAATAAGGTGCTCGAGGAGTTCTCCAAGCTCACCGGCCTTGCGAAAGGCGTTGCTGATGAGAGCGTGGTTGACGCTGCGGCCACAAACAAGGCCGCGCAGAAGGCCAAGTACGAGTCCAAGCCGGTTCAGGCCTTCCTCAAGAAGATTTCCAATGTCTTCGTCGCCCTGCTTCCCGGCATCATTGCGGCTGGCCTCATCAACAGTATCTGCAACGTCATTAACGTCTCGACGGCAGGCGCGCTTGCAGGCGAGTGGTGGTACCAGGGCATTCGCTCCATGGGCTGGGCCCTGTTTGCCTATCTGCCCATCTTGGTGGGCTATAACGCGGCACGTGAGTTTGGCGGCTCCGCTGCGCTGGGCGGCATCGCCGGCATGATGTGTATTGCCAACAGTGCCATGCCCCTGCTTGCGCCTGGTGCGGCTGATCCTGCCACTGCCATTCTGCTGCCGCTCACCAATGCGCAGTACAACCCCGCAGCGGGCGGCATGATCGCGGCTCTCATCGCTGGTGCGTTTTTCGCCTGGATGGAGCGTCAGATTCGCAAGGTCATGCCCAACGCGCTCGATACGTTCCTGTCCCCGCTGCTGGTGCTCATCATCGGCGCCTTTGCTCTGATGCTTGTCATCCAGCCGGTTGGCGCTTGGCTGACGACCGCGATCTTTAGCGTCCTCACCTTTATCTTCGAGAAGCTGGGCGTCCTGGGCGGCTATATCCTGTCGGCAGGCTTCTTGCCGCTGGTGTCCGTCGGCCTGCATCAGGCGCTCACGCCGATCCACGCTATGCTCAACGATCCCGACGGCGCTACCAAGGGCATCAATTACCTGCTGCCCATCCTTATGATGGCTGGCGGCGGCCAGGTCGGTGCCGGTTTGGCGCTGTACTTTAAGACCAAGAACGCCAAGCTCAAGAAGTATGTCGCCGAGTCCATCCCCGTTGGCATCCTGGGCGTGGGCGAGCCTCTGATGTATGCCGTTACGCTGCCGCTCGTTCGTCCGTTTGTGACGGCCTGCCTGGGTGCCGGATTTGGCGGCGCGCTCGCGGCGCTGCTTCACATCGGCACGGTTTCTCAGGGCGTTTCCGGTCTGTTTGGCCTGCTGATCGTCGTTCCTGGCCAGCAGCTCGGCTACGTTGCCGCTATGCTGCTTGCCTATGCCGCCGGCTTTGTCCTGACGTGGTTCTTTGGCGTCGACGAGCAGAAGATCAACGAGTTTTTTGGCGAGTAGCCTGATGCTGCGCGCCATGTCATTCGAACGTCTTGACGTGCCGCAGATCTCTTGATGCTATGGTTGTGCCGGCGGGGCTAACTGCTCCGCCGGCCTTTTTTAAAGGAGCGTTGAAGCGTGAAAACGGGTATTTCGATTTATCTTTCCAGCCCTTTGCAGGATATTGAGCGGACGATTGAGCGTGGTGCCGCAGCGGGTGCGCGCTACGCGTTCACTTCACTGCATATTCCCGAGGATGGGGGAGCGGCATATGCCGATAAGGTCCGTCATGTGCTGTCGCTGCTCTCCGCCCGCGGCATTGCGCTCATTGCCGATGTGGGGCCTCGCACGTGCGATTTGCTCGGGCTTGAGCGCATCGAGGACCTGCGCGATCTGGGGTTGGAATACCTTCGTTTGGACTATGGCTTTAGCGCCCAACGGGTCGCGGAGCTGTCCGGTGAATTTCGAATTGTGGTCAATGCATCGACGGTGAGTTCTGATGAAATCGCATCGTGGCGTGAGGCCGGTGCCGATGTGACTCGTTTTGCCGCCTGCCACAATTTTTACCCCAAGCCTTATACCGGTTTAGCTCTGGAGGACATTGCTCGGGTGAATCTTCGTCTTGCGGCGCTTGGATTCGAAATCATGGCTTTTGTGCCGGGCGATGCCAACGTTCGCGGGCCGGTATTCGAGGGACTGCCGACGGTCGAGACGCAGCGCGGTCGCGCGTCAAAGGTTGCTCTCAATATGCTTGAGCTTGCACATGGCGCCGATTGCGACATTGTGTTGGTCGGCGACCCCGATCTTTCCGATGCGGGCTGGGCGCAGTTTGCTCAAGTTTCCGCCGGATACGTGGACCTGCAATGCGAGCTTGAGCCCGGTTATGCCTATGTGCGCGGGCAGATTCATCACGACCGGCCCGACTCGAGTGTCCTCATCTTTAGGTCTCAGGAGTCACGTACGAAGCTTAAGCCGGATTCCGTGCCGACGGATGCCGGAGCCGGCCTGCCGCGAAAGGCGGGGTCGATCGCTGTGAGCAATAGCGGATATGGGCGCTACGAAGGCGAGCTTGAGATTGCGCGGGTCGATCTTCCCGGTGACGAGCGCATGAACGTTGCGGGCCATATCACGCCCGAGGCAATGGAGCTGCTGCCGTTCATCAAACGCGGATTCGGGGTACGGTTCGTTTAGCGTGTGACCCGTGGGCTACAATTGCCCCATCATGCGAAGGCGCCTCGTATGGTGTGTACCTGCGTTGGCCGATCTATGTTCGGAGGATTCCCATGACCGTACTGTTTGTTGAATATCCCAAGTGCTCGACCTGTAAAAAGGCCAAGGCATGGCTGGACGAACATGGGGTTGAGTATATCGACCGCGATATCGTTTTGGACAATCCCACGGCTGATGAGCTTGCGACCTGGATTGCTCGTTCGGGACTGCCGGTGCGGCGCTTCTTTAATTCGTCGGGCATGAAATATCGAGAGCTGGGCCTGAAGGCTCGCCTGGATGCGGGTATGACGGACCAGGAATGCTGCGAGCTGCTGGCGACTGACGGCATGCTTGTTAAGCGTCCGCTACTGGTGGGCGATGACTTTGCGATTCCTGGCTTCAAAGAAGCGGCTTGGACCGAGGCGTTGCTGTAGCGACTGCGG
>USKV01000092.1 GCA_900555355.1 uncultured Collinsella sp. | reverse complement strand
GCAGATGCCGGCACCAGACGATCGGAGCCTTCCATAAAGCGGTAGATGCGCGGAACCGGGTCATCGTCTGCCAGCAGCAGGGCAATGTCCTTATTGGGGAAAAACTTCATAAGCGATAAGCCCAGGCCCAGCACGGAGCCCAGGGCGTCACCATCGGGAGACGTATGTCCCGAAATCGCAATGGAGGACGCACCCTCGATGAGCTCGAGGATGCGTCGCTGAATATCTGCAGACTCGCACGATGCGAGGTCGGCGGAATTACTCATCTAAAGCTGCCTCCTGGGCGGCATCCGCTATGGGATAGCCGTCCTCGTCCTTTTCGATCGCAAGCGTGGCGGGAACGTTTTCCAGCGCACGTGTGATGCGCTCGGCCTCATCGGTCGAGCGATCGATGCGAAAATCGAGCTCGGGCGTGACACGCCAATCGAGCGAGCGAGCCAACAGGCTGCGAATACGGCCCTTGGCGCTTGCGAGCGCCTCCATGACCTCGTCGTAGCGGCTCGCATCGCACGACACGTACACACGCGCGAACGAACGGTCCACCGCGACCTCGACCGCAGTCAAAGTAACCAGGTCGAGACGCGGATCGGAAACCTCAAAGAGCAGGATATAACCAAGCTTCTCGCGAAGCTGCTCGCCCAGACGGCGGGTTGCCTGCGTTTGCTTCATAGCGCTACCCCCTACTCGGTACGGGCAACCTGGTCAATGCGGTAGCCCTCAATGGTGTCGCCAGGCTTGATGTCCTGGAAGTTCTCCAGGCCAATGCCGCCCTCGGAACCGCTCTTGAGGCTCTTGGCCTCGTCCTTGTAGTGACGCATCGAGGCGATTTTACCGTTGAAGACCACGATGCCGTCGCGCACCAGGCGTACGGAATCGGTCGCGGCGATCTCGCCCTCTTCGACGCGGACACCGGCGGCGATGCCGACTTTGGGCACCTTGAAGGTGTCCAGGACGGTCGCAGTGCCCGTGGAGACCTCAACCTCGGTGGGCTTGAGCATGCCGATACGGGCAGCGTCGAGGTCCTCGAGGCACTTGTAGATGACGTCGTAGCAACGGATCTCGACGCCCTCGCGCTCGGCGGCGGAGCGGGCCTTGCCGTCGGGACGAACGCCAAAGCCGATGATGATGGCGTTGGAGGCGTCGGCCAGGACGACGTCGGTCTCGTTGATGGCGCCGACCGCGGAGTGGATCGTGTTGATGCGTACCTCGGACTGATCCATCTTGTCGAGCGAGTCCTGAAGAGCCTCGATGGAACCCTGGACGTCGGCCTTGATGATCAGGTTGAGCTCCTTGACCTCGGCGTCGGCAATGGTCTCGAAGAGGTTCTCGAGCGTGACGTGCTTGACGCGGCTCTGCTCCTCGATACGGGCCTTGAGCGAACGCTCGTCGGCCAGCGCACGCGCCTCGCGCTCGTCCTCGAATACGCGGAACTCGTCGCCGGCGTTGGGGACGGACTGCAGGCCCAAGATCTCGACGGCGTCGGAGGGACCGGCCTCGGTGACGGCGTTGCCCTTGGGGTCGAGCATAGCACGGACGCGGCCATAGGTGAGGCCGGCGACCAGCGTGTCGCCCACGTGCAGGGTACCGCGGGTCACGAGCACGGTGGCAACCGAGCCGCGGCCCTTGTCGAGCTTAGCCTCGAGGACGTTGCCCGAAGCGAAGGTATCGGGGTTGGCCTTGAGCTCGAGCACGTCGTCCTGGAGCAGCACGGTCTCCAGAAGTTCGTCGATACCGATCTTCTGCTTAGCCGAGATGTTGACGAACATGTTCTGTCCGCCCCACTCCTCGGGGATGATGCCGTACTCGGTGAGCTCCTGGCGCACACGGTCGGGGTTGGCGCCCGGCTTATCGATCTTGTTGACGGCGACGTCTGAGGCATGACGCCGTCGTCGGCAGCCACGATCAGAATGACGATGTCGGTCACCTTGGCACCACGGGCACGCATAGCCGTAAAGGTGGCGTGACCCGGGGTATCGATAAAGGTGATCTTGCGGTCGTTGATCATGACCTGCGAAGCGCCGATAGCCTGCGTAATGCCGCCCGCCTCGCCGGCAGCGACGCCGGTGTGACGGATGGCGTCGAGGAGGCTCGTCTTGCCGTGGTCGACGTGGCCCATGACGGTGACGACCGGGGCGCGCGGCTTAAGGTCGGCGGGATCGTCGTAGAACGAGAAGGTGTTCTCCTCCTCGGGGGTGATGATCTTGATCTGACGGCCCAGGTCGTCGGCAACGAGCTCGACGAGGTCGTCGGACATGGACTGCGTCATGGTAAGCGGCGTGCCCAGCAGGAACAGACGCTTGATGATGTCGTTGGCCGGAACGTCGAGCGCCTCGGCAAGCTCCTGGACGGTAACGCCCTGGGAGACTTTGATGGCGTCGAGGTCCTCGGGGTTCACGCCCTGGGCCAGCGCCTCCTCAATCTTGCGCTCTTCCTGAGCCTTTGCGGCCTCGCGCTCGCGCTTCTCCTTGCGCTTTTTGCGGCGACCAGTGGACTCGCGAGAGGCCTCCTCGACGGCGGCACGAGCCTCCTCGAGCACCTTCTCGCGGCTGTACTCCTCGGCCTCGCGAGCCATGCGGCTGTAGTGGTCCTCTTCGTTGTTGTGACCGCCCTTGCGCTTCTTGCCCTTGCCCTGCTTGTCGGGGTTGGGGAAGTCCATGCCGGCAGCAACGTTGTTGCTGGCGTTGGTGCGATGGCTGTGCGGACGACTCTCGGAGGCGTTGCGCTCGGAGTTGTTGTCAGAGGCGTTGCGGTCGTTACGACGGCCACCGCGGCGGTCGTTGTTGCCGCCACGACGGTTACCGCGCTCTGCGGCGCGCTCGGCCTTAGCCTTGTCCTCGGCGTCCTTCTTCTCCTTGAGCACGGTCTCCTGTGCGGCGATCTGGTCGAGAAGCGAACGGAAGCGCGAACCGGAGTCGGAAGCAGGGACGGCGCGGCGCTGGGCCTCGCGGGCAGCCTCCTCCTTCTCGCGGGCAAGGCGCTCCTGCTCGGCCTTCTTCTTGGCCTCGGCCTCGGCGCGGGCGGCCTCCTCGGCAGCCTGAGCGGCGGCGAACTGGCGGCGCTCCTCCTCGCGGGCCTTCTCGGCAGCGATGCGCTCGCGCTCCGCCTCGGCAGCGCGTGCTGCCTCCTCGGCGGCAGCGGCCTGCTCCTCGGCCTGCTTGGCGGCCTCGACTTCCTGGGCGCGGGCCTCGATCACCGAGGCGAGCTGCTTGCGGACCATAGCGACATAAGCGTCCTCCAAGGTGGAGGAAGCGGACTTAGCAGGAATCTTCATATCGGCGAGATGACCCATCAGTTCCTTGGAGGTCATGCCGAACTCTTTGGCCAGGGTGGACACACGGACTTTTGCCATATGACTTCACCTACCCTTTCTGGCACCTTGGGTGCCTAGAGACTGAACGAGCGTGGGAGACGCGCCGGGACCCGCCCGGCGCAACCGCGCGCTAGATCAGGTCCTCCGCATCATCGAAGGCGTCGGTGTCGTGGACACCGCAGAAACGGGAGCCGGGACGAGCCTGGTTGCGGCACTGGATGCCGTCCTCGGACACGTACTCGCAGCGGCGGACGTCCTCGTCCTCCTCGTCACCGATCAGGTCGGCGGCGGGCTCCTCGTGAACGGGAACGTTCTTGAGGATGTCGGCGGCAAGGGTCTCGGACTTAATGTCGATATGCCAGCCGGTCAGGCGCGCGGCGAGGCGGGCGTTCTGCCCCTCCTTGCCGATGGCCAGCGACAGCTGGTCGTCGGGCACGATGACGCCGGCGTAGGCCTTCTCCTCGTCGATGAGGACGCGGGTGACCTTAGCGGGCGACAGGGCGTTGGCGACGTAGACGGCAGGATCGGCATCCCACAGGATGACGTCGACGCGCTCGCCACGGAGCTCGCCCACGACAGCGCGAACACGGCTGCCCTTGGGGCCGACGCAGGCGCCAACCGGATCCAGGCGATCGTCGAGCGAGTGGACAGCGACCTTGGAGCGCTGGCCGGGCTCGCGGGCGATCGACTTGATCTGGACGGTGCCCTCATAGATCTCGGGCACCTCCTGCTCAAACAGACGACGCATGAGCTCGGGGTGGGTACGGGAGATGACAATCGGCGGACGGCTGTGCTCGCCGCGAACCGGCTGCAGGTTGGAGTTGGGGTCGCGAACGTCGATGATCACGGCCTTGATGTGCTGGTTGTGCAGGTAGCGCTCGCCCATCGGACGCTCGTTGCGCTCGTTCTCGTAACGGCGCTGGTCGAAGTGCGGCAGCTCGGCCTCGACGCCCTCGCGAATCTTGACGATCGTGAAGTCGGGAGTGGACTGCAGCACGGTACCGCTGATGAGGTCACCGATGCGGCCGGAGAACTCCTCGTAGATCTGCTCGCGGGCGGAGTTGCGCACAATGGCGTTGATCTCGGCCTTGGCGTGCTGGGCGGCGATGCGGCTCGTGTTCTTGGGAGTGACGTCGATCTCCTCGAACTCGGTGAAGTTGCCCTCCTCGTCCATGGAATCGTCGATCGGCTCCAGACGGTAGACGTAGATCTTGCCGGTGGTGCGGTCGATGGTCACCTTGGCGCCCCACTCAAGATGCAGGATCTCGGCATAGCTCTTGGCGAGCGACTGCTCCAGGCGGTCGATCAGGTAGAGCTGGTCGATGTGCTTCTCCTGGCAAAGCTCCATCAGGGCGGACATCATGTCGGATGCTGCCATCTTACTTTCCTTCCTTCGCGGGCTTGAAGTCATAGGTGGGCTTCAACTTGCACTTTTTAACATCAGAGAAATCGAGGGTAACGGACTCGCCGCCCTCGAGCTCGAGGGTCACGTTCGTCTCGGTGGCGGCGGCAATCTTGCCGGCATACTTGCGACGGCCCTCGGTGGCGGTGGAGGTGAGCTCGCAGCTCTCGCCCACAAAGCGGGCAAAGTCACTCGGGCGGCGCAGCGGGCGCGCCATACCCGGGCTCGACACCTCGAGCGTATAGCTCGAAGAGATGGGGTCGAGCTCCTCAATCACATCGCCGACCCATTTGGTGTTGGCCGTGACGTCATTGAGCGACAGGCTCTGACCCTCGGCACCCTCGATACGCACACGCACACAGGGGGCCTTGGTGGCACCCACGAGCTCAACGTCGACGATGTCGACATCGTGCTGGGGAGCAACGGCCTCGAGCACGTCGATGATCGCCTGCTCGGTCTTGGTCTTGACCATTGCGGCACCTCCATCCATACAAAAAAGAAGCGGGGCCGAAACCCCACTTCTTTCAATTACAACTTCATTTGCAAGCAAACTATACCAATACCTGCACAAACGTGCAACCACAACACAAACCCGCAGGTCAGCGTGAGCACAGGTTCTCCACAAGAAATTGATAATTGGGTGTTGTCGCAAGTATCCATATCCAAAAAGAGGGGCGATTCCCCGCGGAATCGCCCCTCGCTTTTTCATGTCAACTATGCGCGCAGCGCTTACTTGACAACCAGGTTAACCAGCTTGCCAGGCACGCAGATGGCCTTGACGACCGTCTTGCCCTCAAGCCACTTGGCGACGGCGGCCTCGGCGGCAGCCTGCATATCCTCATTGGAGGCATCGCGGGCAACGTCGATGCGGCCACGGACCTTACCGAGCACCTGAACGACGATCTGCACCGTGTCCTCGATGGACTCGGCCAGGTCGAACTCGGGCCAGGCGGCGGTGTAGGCGTTGCCCTCGCAGCCGAGGGCCTCATGCCACAGCTCGTCGGCCCAGAACGGGCAGATGGGGGCAAGGACGCTCACGATGTCCTTGGCCACGCCGTAGCACAGGGCCTTGTCGCGGGCAGCGCCCTCGGTGGCGTTGAGGTAGGCGCTCGCCGCGTTGACGAGCTCCATGACAGCCGAGATCGCGGTGTTGAACTGGCCGCGATCGAAGTCCTCGGTGCACTTGGCAATGGTGCGGTGACGCTCGCGGTAGAGCTTCATCGCGGTCTCGTCGAGCACGGACTTGTCGAAGGCCACGTTGGCGTCACCCGACTGGACGAGCTGCCACACGATACGCCAGGCGCGCTTGATAAAGCGGTTGGCGCCCTCGACGGCCTTGGGATCCCAGTCGAAGTCCTTCTCGGGCGGGGCGATAAACAGGATCGCCAGACGCATGGTGTCGGCGCCGTAGGGCTCGATAACCGAGCTCGGGGGCACCACATTGCCCTTGGACTTGGACATGGTGTCGCCGTTCTCGTCCTTGACCATGCCCTGGCACAGCAGGTTGGTGAAGGGCTCGTCAACGCTCAGTAGACCGAGGTCGCGCAGGGCCTTGGTAAAGAAGCGGCTGTAGAGCAGGTGCAAAATGGCGTGCTCAATGCCGCCGATGTAGTTATCAACGGGCATCCAACGGTCTGCCGCCTCGCGGGAGAAGGGCAGCTCGGTGTTATGCGGGTCGGTATAGCGCAGGTAATACCAGCTGGAGCAGGTGAAGGTGTCCATGGTATCGGTCTCGCGCTTGGCC
>USKV01000091.1 GCA_900555355.1 uncultured Collinsella sp. | reverse complement strand
CGGCGGCGCTTGCCTGGGCGCCCAGTTTGCCGCTGGCGAGGGTGTAGATAGTGTCGCCGTCGTTGGTGGTGTGTGTGGGGCGGATGGCGTGCGCGTAGGCATCTGCTGCCATCTGGGAGACCTTGGTGGCTTGTGCCTTAGTGAGTTCCACGTTGGTGACGATGCAGCTGATGGTGGTGTTGGTGCGGTCGAGCGGCATCTGCATAGATTCGGCGGCGGCAAAGGCGGCGAGATCCATGTCGACAATCTGGTCGCTATCGGCTGCGGCGCGCATGCCGGCTACCCACTCGCCAGTGAAGGGGTCGACGATGTTGCCGCAGGCGTTGACCGAGACCACGGCGCCCACCTTGACGGGACCGAGCGCCACGGCGGCAGTGCCAAGGCCGGCCTTCATGCAGGTGGCAGGCCCCATGAGCTTGCCTACAGTGGCGCCGGTGCCGGCGCCCACATTGCCCTGCTCGAGCGTGGTGGGGGTATTGTCGAGCGCCTCGCGCACGGCGGAGATGCCAGCCTCAATGTCGGGGCGTACGGTGGGGTCGCCAAAGGCGAGGTCGAAGATGCAGCTGGAGCACACGATGGGCACCTGCGTGGGGCCGACGGGAAGGCCGATGCCGCGGCTCTCGAGCTCGCGGGCGACGCCGCTTGCGGCCTCCAGACCAAAGGCCGATCCACCCGAAAGGCAGACGGCGTGGACCTTGTCCACGGTGTTCTCGGGACGCAGCAGGTCGGTCTCGCGCGATGCCGGTGCACCGCCGCGAACGTCAACACCGCCGGTGGCGCCCTCGGGTGCCACGATTACGGTGCAACCGGTGCCGGCCTCCTCGTCCGTATAGTTGCCATAGCAAAAGCCATCGACATTGCAGACGTCAATGGCCTCGAGCAGTGTATCCATGTTTAACTCCTATCGGTTTTCCGCCGGGCCTTATGCCCGGTCGGGATCCGTACGGTACGCCGAAATTGTAGGCGCTGGGGGATACCCAGCGCCAGATGCAATTACGAGAGTTTTTGAATCGCGCGCGCGACGCGGGCGATGGGTAGGCCCACCACGTTATAGAAGTCGCCCGAAATATCGTGCACGAGCATGCGTCCGCCTGTGCCCTGAATGCCGTAGGCGCCGGCCTTGTCCATGGGCTCACCCGAGGCGACGTAGCGCTCAATCTGCTCGTCGGTGAGCTCGTAGAACGTCACGTCGGTCACATCGACAAAGGATAGGCTCTCGGCGGCATGCGGGGCTGTAACGTCGCCGGCTTTAACGATGCAGACGCCGGTTGCGACCTGGTGCGTGCGGCCCGAAAGCTCACGGAGCATGGTGCGCGCCACGTCCTCGGTTGCCGGCTTGCCCAGAATCTTGCCGTCAAAGGTGACGATGGTGTCGGCCGCGACCGTCAGCTCATTGGGCTCGGCATACTCGGCAGCAACGGCAGCCGCCTTGGCGCGTGCCAAGCGCTCGACAAGCGTGAGCGGGGCCTCGCCGTCGAAGGGAGTCTCGTCGATATCTGCGGGAATCACGCGAATGTCATACCCTGCCTCGCGCATCAACTCGATGCGGCGCGGTGATTGCGAAGCCAAAATCATAGCTGAATGCCCTCGGCAACCTTCTCGACAGCCTTGTCGCCGGCGAGCGTACGCAGCAGCTCAAGCGCAAAGGGGAGCGACTGGGCCATGCCGCTGGCGGTGATGATGTTGCCGTCTTGCGTAACCTTCTCGCCGGTATAGGCGCCCTCGGGGAAACTTTTCTCAAAGCCAGGGAAGCACGTGGCATGGCGCCCCTCGAGCAGGTCGAGCTCGCCCAGGATAAACGGAGCAGCGCAGATGGCGGCAACATGCTTGGTCGCGGCGAACTCGCAGACTACGTCGCAGACGCGCTGGTCGGCGCGCAGGTTGGTGGCGCCGGGCAGACCGCCGGGCAGCACGACGCAGTCATACTCGTCAAAGTTAATCTCGTCAAAGAGCGCGTCGCAGGTTACGGGAATCTGCAGCGAGCTTACGACCTCACGCGTGGGCATAATCGAGACGAGCGTGGCACGCACGCCGCCGCGACGCATGACATCGACCATGGTCAAGCACTCAATAGTTTCAAAGCCATCGGCGGCGAGAACGGCAACGCTGGGCATGAGGGTTCCTTTCATAGGCGGCATACAATTAGCCGTCTTATACCCCGAAGACCTCCGCTTGCCACGCTCGATTTCCCAATGATTTTTCTGAGCAATGATTAAGTGGCTAGTTGCGCCTAAGGTGGACGACGGTCTCGCAGTGGAAGGTTTGTGGGAACAGGTCGACTGGCATGATCTTTACGGGGGAGAAGGTGCCTTCTTCGACAAAGCGTTTGAGATCGCGCGCCAGGGTGGCCGGGTCGCAGCTCACGTAGGCGACATCGCGGGCACTCGTGCTGGCGATGAGGTCGATGGCCTCGGGCGCCAGGCCCGCGCGTGGCGGATCGACCACCAGGACATCGGCGTCCTGGTCGGGGAACTCGCGCACGGCATCGCCGCCGATGACGTCGACGTTATCGAGCTTGTTGATCTCCAGGTTACGGCGCAGGTCGCGCACGGCCGGACCGTAGGCCTCGACGGCGGCAACAAAGTCGCAGCGGCGGGCGAGCGGCAGGGTAAAGGTTCCGGCGCCGCAGTACAGGTCCACGGCAAGCTCGTCTTCTTGTGGGTCGAGCGCCTCCATGACGAGCTCGATCAAAATCTCGGCGCCCTTGGTATTGACCTGGAAAAACGACGGGGCAGATAAGCGCATCTGGCCTTCGGCGATATTCTCGGTCCACGAGCCCTCGCCGGCGAGCATCTCGACTTTGGAGACACGGCGGGCTTTCTTTTCGCCCTTGCTCATCACACGCACGATACTCGTGGGATGAGCGGCGTCCGCCAGCACGCGGGAGACCTGCGAGCGCGGAAAAGAGCCTGTGGGCGTCCAGAGTGCGACCTCGAGCGCCTTGGTGCGACGCGAGGCACGAATGCCCACGCGCTCAAGGCCCAGATCGTGGCTGCCGCTCAGATAGTTGAGCGCGCCGACGACCGATTTGAGTGCCTTAGGGAAGCGTTTGTCGAACAACGGACACGAATCGACGGTCACGATTTTGCTGGGGTCGACACCGTGCATGCCAAGGCGAACGCGACCGTTGACGACGGTCGGTTCGAGTTCGATTTTATTGCGGTAGCCCCAGTCGTCCTTGGTATGGCGGATGGGCTGCACCAGCTCATCGACCTGCTCAGGAGCGAACTTGCCGATGCGCTCGAGCGTGGAGCGCAGGTTTTGCTCCTTGGCGGCGAGTTGTGCCGTGCGTGAGAGATTGCCCCACGAGCAGCCGCCGCAAATGCCCACGAAGGGGCAGGGAGGCTGAATGCGATCGGGGCTTGGCTCCAGAATCTCGGTGGTGCGGGCGCGCATGAACGACTTGCCGTTCTGTACGACCTCGGCCTCGACGGTGTCGCCTGCCACGGCGCCCTGCACAAAGACGGCCTTGCCGTTGTCGGCATGCGCCAGCCCGTCGGCGCCGTACGTCATCGATTCTATGGTGAGCTTCATATCCCTGCCTGTCATTCGCGTTGTTGTCCGCAACCATGGTAGCAGGGAAAAGCGCCCTGCATCTGAGGCTTTCCTCAAATACGGGGCGCTTCTACAAACGTCTATTTCGTCTTGCCGGTAATGAGCGTCTTAAGACCCAGGCCGATCAGGCCCAGGCCCATGCGCACGCGACCGGGGCGATGGCGCTCGATGGCCCTGGTCTTGCCGGCGGGCTTATCGCGACGGGCGCTCGTCTCGGGTGCGGGCTTGGTGACCTGCGGCTCGGGCTGAGGTGCAGGTGCAGGCTCGGGCTCAATGACGGTCGCCTGGACCTCTTGGACCTTGGGTGCTACCGGCTGCGGCTCGGGCTCGGGGGCAGGTTTCGCCTCAATGACGGGCTCGGGCGCGGCCTCGGCGTTGCGATAGGCGCGCTCCAGCAGGGCTTCCTGCGAGTTGAAGGGTTTCTCACCCTCTGCACGCTCCACGGGGACCCAGGTGCCGTCGCTCGTGAGGCTGCGGGCCTTCGCGTTGTCGCGCAGCTGCATGCCCATGTACTCGTGCACCAGTGCGCGGCAGGTGGGGTCGAGCACGGGGAAGGCGATCTCCACTCGGTGCTCGGTGTTGCGCGTCATCATGTCGGCCGAGCTCAGATAGATCATGTCCGAGTCCACGCCAAAGGCGTAAACGCGCGCATGCTCCAAAAAGCGTCCGACGATAGAACGGACATGCACGTTCTCGGTCTTGCCCGGAACGCCCGGCTTGAGGCACGAGATGCCGCGGATGATCATGTCCACGCGGACTCCTGCGCACGACGCCTCGGCGATCTTGTCGATGACCTCGCGGTCGGTGAGCGAGTTGAGCTTAAAGAACACACGGGCAGGCTCGCCAACGAGGGCGCGCTGAATCTCGCGGTCCAGGCCGCGCATGATGAGCGGCTTGAGGCCGACCGGCGCCACGCCCAGAAAGCGGTAATCGCCGCGCAGGTTGCCCAGCGACAGGTTGCGGAAGAACAAGTTGGCGTCCTCGCCGATGCCGGGATGGGCGGTCATGAGCATAAAGTCGCTGTAGAGTTTGGCCGTCTTCTCGTTAAAGTTGCCGGTGCCCAACAGCGTCAGGCGTGTAAGCGCCATGCCCTCGCGATAGGTGAGCTGGCAGATCTTGGAGTGGCACTTAAAGCCCTCGGAGCCGTAGATGACGGTGCAGCCTGCCTCTTCCAGACGCTCGGCCCACTCGATGTTGTTCTGCTCGTCGAAGCGGGCGCGGAGCTCCATGAGCACCGTGACCTCTTTGCCGTTCTCGGCGGCATCGATCAGCGACTCGCACAGGCGGCTCTGCTTGGCCACGCGGTAGAGCGTGATGCGCAACGAGATGCACTCGGGGTCGTAGGCGGCCTCGTGCACCAGATCCAGGAAGGGGTTCATGGCCTCATAGGGATAAAAGAGCAGCTTGTCGTGCTGAAGTACCTGCTCTCGGATGGAGCGGGTCATATCGATCGTGGGGTTGGGCTGCGGCTTAAACGGCGTAAAGAGCAGCTCGTTGCGCAGGTGCTCGGGAATCTTGCCCTCAATGCCGAAGACATAGCCCAGGTTGAGCGGGATATCGCAGGTAAAGACCGAGCGACGCGAGAGCTCGAGCGCCTTGCGGATAGTCTTGAGCGTCGCCTTCTCGAGCGATCCCGAGACCGCGAGCACCACCGGCTGCAGGCGCAAGCGTTTCTTGAGGATGCGCTTCATGTGCTGGCGGTAATCCTCTTCCTCCTCGACGCCCTCGCCGTCCGGGTCGATATCGGCATTGCGGGTGACGCGGATGAGCGCACGGTCCAGCGGCTTATAGGAGCCAAAGCAGCTGTCCAGGCAGGCGAGGATGACGTCCTCGAGCAGAATGTAGGAGTAGGTGCCGGTGGGCGAGGGGATCTCGACCACGCGGTTCATCGAGGCGGGAATCTCGATAAGGCCCAGCAGGCTCTCCTCGTCGGTGGCACCGTCCAGACCACAGGCCAGATAGAGCGCGCCATTGCGCAGGTTGGGGAAGGGGTGGCGCGGGTCGATCACCAGCGGTGAGATGACCGGCGACACGTAGGCCTGGAAGTAGCGGGTTACAAAGGTGCGCTCCTCGGGCGTAAGCGAATCGATGCGGGCGCGGTGAACGCCCAGAGTGTCGAGCTTGCCCTCGATGCTCTTAAAGATGGACTCCCAACGGGTAAGGAGCCCGGGCATTTCGGCCATGACAGCATCGACCTGTTCGGAGGCGGTCATATTGCTCTTGTTGTCAACAGGCTGTTTTTTGAGCTCGGCAAGGTCGGACAGGCCACCCACGCGCACCATAAGGAATTCGTCGAGGTTGGACTCGAAGATCGAGACGAACTTAAGGCGCTCGAACAGCGGCACGGACTCATCAAAGGCCTCGTCGAGCACGCGGTTGTCAAAGCGCAGCCAGCTGAGCTCTCGATTTTGCGTGTACGAGAAGTCGCGCGGCGGTTTGCGCAGCTTTGCGGCGGCTTGCTTCTTTTCGATTTTGCTCGGCATATGCATCTGTCCGTTCAGTCCCCACAAGGGACGGTAGCCTAACACTAATCACTATTGTCTCAATTTAGTCGACCGCTGGCACGGACGTATCGCGTGAACGGTATCTTTACCTACTTCTTACGCTGACAAGTCATAGGACTGACGTCCTGCTCGTCTGCAAGCGGTCTATATCCTCACTCAACTGGTACGTAAGTGTGAATAAGAATGATGGATAGCTGAATATCATTGAATGCAGGCGGAAACGTAAACAAACATCATTTATATACATAAAACCGATTTAGCTATGCAATTCTGAATCAAAAGTTTAGAGATGCAATTGCAAATAGTTTTTTGGAAAAAAGAGCGTTTACCTTAGAAAAGTTACTTTAGAACGCCGAAGTACATTATGGGGGAATCTCGTGCGATATACCGTTCATCGCACTTTGTTGACCGTTCGGGGGCGAGGTGGAAT
>USKV01000090.1 GCA_900555355.1 uncultured Collinsella sp. | reverse complement strand
GGTGTTCCGTCGCCAGGAGCGCAAGGTGGGCTCGTCTGCCGCGCCCGAGGCGACTGCCGTGACCGACGCCCCCGCCGGCGAGCTCGTCAAGCTCGTGCGAAACTTCCGCAGCCACGACGAAGTGCTGCGTTACGTGGCACGCGTCTTCGACGGCGATGACGGCGGCCTGATGCAGGGCTTTTTGGATCTTGAGGCGAGTGACGGACGCAAGGACACGCTGGTGGCAGATGCCTCGCGTCGCCAGGCCCTCTTTGTTGTCGGCGGCAGCACGCAGGAGCGCACACAGGCCAAGGCCCGTGCGATCGCTGAGCGATTCCGCGCGCTTGCCGATGCCGGCCAGCCTCAGGGCGGCATGGTGCTGCTGCTGGGCCGCATGACCAACGCAGACGTCTACGCACAGGCCTTCCGCGACCAGGGGCTCGACTGCGTCATCGCGGGCGGCTCGGTCTTTGCGCAGGCTGCCGAGGTGCAGACGGTGCGTGCCCTGGTTTGTGCGCTCGCCAATCCGGCCGATACGGCGCAGGGCCTTATGCCGCTGCTGGCCTCGCCGATGTTTGCACTCGGCGCCCAGGAGTTCCTAGTGCTGGCGACCAAGCTCGACGAGCAGACGGGCGAGACGTCGCGTCGCAACATCGATGCGGGCATCATGAGCGATTCCGATGTGCCGGGCCTGCAAGACTTGCCGCTCGTGACGCGCGCCCGCGAGGTGCTGCGCTACGCGCTTCGTCGCGTGGGACGTGATTCGTTCGCCGCCATCGCGCGCGACGCGGTCAATGCCTCCGGCTGGTTCGTGCGCCTGGCGCAGCGCGGCCCCGAGGGGAAGGCCATTGCCGCCAACGTGCTCAAGGCGCTCGACGCCGTGGCCGAGGCAGAGGCCGAGCTCGGCAATTCTCCGCGCTCCATCGCGCTCGCCTTCGACCGCTTCTTGGCGGGCAAGGAGGCCCCGGGCGCGCTCAACGAGGAGGGTGACGGCGCGGTACGCATCATGACCGTGCATGCGTCCAAGGGTCTGGAGTATCCGGTCGTGGCGGTTGCCGAGTGTTTTGGCGTGCGCAAGCCGTCCGGTGCGGCGCAGATGGGTCGCGTCGAGGGCGGAGCGCAGGTCGTGGCGCTGCCGGCACGCTTCGACGGCGTTAAGCTCGCCGACGGAACCTTTGTGAAGGGCGACGACGTTAAAAAGCAGTTTGAGCATGCGTTTAAGGGCAAGGGCACGTCGCTGTGGTTGCCGCCAGAGCTTATGGAGGACGTATGCGCGACGGGCTCTCCCGCCGAGGCATTTGCCCGCCTGCGCAACGACGACCTGCAACTTTCGCTCGAGGAACGGGCCCGCTTGCTCTATGTTGCCATGACGCGTGCGCGCGAGCTGGTGATCTTGGCGATGGATGCCGGCGTGAGCCGTGGCAAGGTGACGGCGCCGACCTTCGACGTCGAGACCGATCTGACCTATGACGTGCTGCGCCGTATTTTGCCGACCGACGCTCTGGACATGCCGCAGCTCGATACCGACCGCCTGGTGTTCGACAACTCCCAGCCGGGCGACTACGAGCTCATATCGCTAGCAGACTTTACGTTTGGCGAGCAGGCGTTTGAGGCCAACGCTTCGCTGGATGCCGAGGGCAGGCTTGTTCGTGGCGATGCCGATGCAGATGCTGCCGACGATTCGGCCAGTACAATCGTCCCCGGTCCTGCCGACCCCGAGCCCGATGCGTTTGAGCTCGTGTATCCCCAGGCGGTGGGCGTGCGCATGGGTATCTGTCCGTATCCGGCGCGCGATTCGTACAGCTACTCGTCAATTGCCGCGGCGCTGCGTGCCGAGTCCGAGGACCGTGCCGCCGAGGCACACGTGCCCATGGACGAGGCCGGCGATGATGCGGAGTCGGATGGTTCCGAGATGACGGATGCAGACGTGGCTGCCGTTGAGCCTACCGGCAACCCCATGGCGCTGGGCTCGGCCTTCCACGCTGCCTGCCAGTGGCTCATCGAGATGGGTGCCGATGCGCTGCCCGCCACGCGTGCCGATGCGCTGGCGCGCCTGTGGCGCCTGACGCCGGAGCAGCGCGAACGCTTCGACGTTGCCCTGGACCGCTGGCTCAAGTCGGCTGTTCGTGCCGACCTGCTCGCGTGGCCGTGCGTTCGCGCCGAGGTGCCGTTCTTTTCGCTGGGCTGCGAGGACGAGGACATCGCTCGCTACGGCGCATATGCCGAAGGCGCCATCGATGCACTGGCGACGAACCCGGCGGATTCGTCACGCGCGCTGGTCATCGACTATAAGACGGGCGGCACGCCGGACGAGACGCCGGACCAGCTGCAGGAGAAGCACGCCCTGCAGGCGCGCGTCTACGCTGATGTTCTGAGCAAGGCGGGCTTTGAGGCTGTGACCGTCAAGTTCGTCCGCGTGGAGCAGGCCGATCCGACTCTCTTCGTCAATCCCGCCGAGC
Source organism: uncultured Collinsella sp. (assembly GCA_900555355.1). Lineage (GTDB taxonomy): Bacteria > Actinomycetota > Coriobacteriia > Coriobacteriales > Coriobacteriaceae > Collinsella. The sequence goes on along the minus strand of USKV01000090.1, from coordinate 4,054 downwards.
CCCAAGTAGTCACCTACAACTTCTAGTCCTCAGATAACTTGCGGTGGAATACGGACTGTTTTGGCCAAAAAGCCGCCAAACAGTCCGCATTTCACCGCAACTGCAAGAGGAGCCGTGTGGGTTTGGCTAGGTTCGGGTGCTGTCCGTGCCGTGGGGTAAAATCGTTCAGTCAGAACACGAACCCGCATCGGAGCTCATCACATGGCATTCGTCCATCTGCACAATCACACTGTTTTCTCCATGCTCGACGGCGCAACCCGTATCCAGGATATGTTCAACCGCGCCGTAGAGCTGGGCATGCCCGCCGTCGCCATTACCGACCACGGCTACATGTATGGCGTGCCCGACCTGGCACTGGCCTGCGACGCCGTTAACCACAACACGCCCGAGTACAAAACTTGGAGTCACGACAAGTCCTTCTTGGAAAAGGACCGCCGCGACGAGCTGGTGGAGCCCAATCCCGAGGAAAACCCGCGCGAGTATGCCCAGTACGTGAAGGACATGGCCATGTGGGACGAGAAGGGCAATATCGATGAGCTCAAGCCGCCCCTGGTCATCAAACCCATCTTTGGGTGCGAGGTCTACTTTACGCCGGACGAGACCCTTGCCCGCGACCACAAGCCCGAGCTCTACCACATGATCCTTCTGGCCAAGGACCAGGAGGGCTACGTCAACCTGATGCAGACGGTTTCCGAGGCCGCTGTGCAGGGCTTTTACTACAAGCCGCGTGTGACGCTCGACAACCTGCGCCGCCACGCCAAGGGTATGATCTGCACCAGCGCCTGCATCGCGGGCATCATCCCCAAATACATCGACCGCGGTGACATGGAGGGCGCCATCAAGTGGGCCGAGACCTTCCGTGACACCTTCGATCCCGGCGACTTCTATATCGAGATCCAGGAACACGGCATTACCACCGACAACGGCCTGACCGACGAGCAGATGGACCGCACGCTTATCGATATCGCCAAGCAGGTGGGCGTCAAAGTCATCGCCACCAACGACTTCCACTACCTGCGCCGCGAGGATGCGCCCGTGCAGGACGTCATCATGTGCATCGGTATGAACGCCAAGGTCGACGACCCCAACCGCATGCGCATGACCGGCTCGGAGTTTTACATGAAGACCGAGGAGGAGATGCGGGCGATGTTCCCGTATTGCCCCGAGGCCTGCGACAACACGCTCGAGATCGCCGACAAGTGCTACGTTGAGCTGGACTGGGATTCCATCATCCTGCCACGCTTCCCGTTGCTCGACCCCGGCGAGACGCACGAGAGCCAGTTCCGCCGCGAGTGCGAGAAGGGCCTGCGCCAGCACTACGGCGACGACTGGGCCACGCGCGAGATCGGTGGCGTCAACATCAAAGAGCGCTTTGAGTACGAATACAAGGTCATTTGCGACAAGGGCTTTGCCGCCTACTTTTTGATCGTTGCCGAGTACGTGCAATGGGCCAAGGACAACGGCATCGGCGTCGGGCCCGGCCGAGGCTCGGCCGCCGGCGCCATCGTGGCCTACGCCATGAACATTACCGCGTTCGACCCGCTCGAGAACGGCCTGATGTTCGAGAGGTTCCTGTCTCCGCAGCGTACCGAGATGCCCGATATCGATATGGACTTCGACGATGAGCGGCGCCTCGAGGTCGTGGAGCACGTTCGCCAGCTCTACGGCCCCGAGAAGGTCACCCACGTCATCACCTACTCGACCATTAAGGCCAAGCAGGCCATCAACGACGCCGCGCGCGTGCTGGACTACCCGGTCTACATGGGCCAGCGCCTGTCCAAGATGGTCTCGAGCGACCCCAAGGTCAAGCTCAAGCAGGTGCTCGACAAGCAACCCGGCAAAGAGGATCTGTTTAACCCCGACTTTGCCGAGGCCTATAAAAAGGACGACGACGCCCGCCGCATCATCGACACGGCGCTCTCGATTGAGGGCCTCACTCGTGGCGAGGGCGTGCACGCGTGTGCCGTTCTGATCTGCCGTGACCCCGTCAACGAGCACGTGCCCACCAAGCTCGATACCAAGGGCGGCGTCGAGATTACCCAGTACGAGGGCCATACCGTTGCCGACATGGGCCTGCTTAAGATGGACTTCTTGGGCCTGCGCACGCTGACGGTTATCTCTAAGGCCAAGGCAAACATCAAAAAGAACTTCGGCATCGACATCAAAGAGGAAGAGATCCCCTTTGACGATCCCGAGATCTTTAAGCTCATGGGCTCCGGCCACACCGCCGGCGTCTTCCAGGTCGAGTCCGCCGGCATGACGGCCACGATCAAGAACATGAAGCCCACCGAGTACAAGCACGTCGTGGCATTGATCGCTCTGTACCGCCCGGGCCCGCTGGGCGCCGGCATGGTTTCGTCCTACATCAACCGTATGAACGGCAAGGAGCCGGCGGTCTCCTACGACGACCGTCTGGACGACATCCTGGGCGAAACCTACGGCACCATGGTCTATCAGGAGCAGGTTATGCTCATCTCCGTTGAGATGTGCGGCTTCTCCAAGGGCGAATCGGACTCGCGTATTCGTAAGCCCGTGGCTAAGAAAAAGATTAAGCTGCTCACGTCGACGGTGCTCCACTGGGAGGATGGCTCGGACGAGACCACTTACGACCACTGGATGAATGGCGCTATCAAGAACAACTACACGCGCGAGGTCGCCCAGAAGATTTGGGACGATGTTCTCGAGTTCGCGTCTTACGCCTTTAACAAGTCGCACTCCGCCGGCTACGCCATCCTGGTTATGCAGACGGCGTGGCTCAAGGCGCATTATCCGCACGAGTACATGGCGGCCGTTCTGACGTCCTATACGGGCAAGACCGACAAGATCGTGCACTACGTCTCGGCATGCCGTCACGACGGCATCCCCGTGCTGTCGCCAGATGTCAACGAGTCCGGTACCGAGTTCACGGCTACCAAGGAGGGCGTGCGCTTTGGTCTGGCCGGCATTCGCGGCGTGGGCACCGGCGTGGCGCAGGCGATTATCGCCGAGCGCGAGGCGGGCGGCCCGTTTAAGACGCTGCACGACTTTGTCGAGCGCGTGGACTCGAGCCAGGCCAACCGTCGCGTGATCGAATCGCTCATCAAGGCAGGCGCCTTCGACTCCACGGGGTATCCGCGCCGCCAGATGATGCACTTTGTGGACAAGAACAACCCCGAGAACATCATCGACGCCGCGATAAAGCGCCAGAAGGACCGCGCGAGTGGCCAGACCTCGTTCTTCGACATGTTTGGTGATGTTGAGGGCTCGGGCTTTGAGGTCAGCGTGCCCGATCCGGACGGCCAGGAATGGGACCGCCACCTCAAGCTGAGCCAGGAGAAGGAGGTTCTGGGCATCTATGTCTCGGACCACCCGCTGCGCCCGTTTGAGTATGCGCTCAGCAAAGCGCGCGACTTCTCGTTCTCGCAGATCGATACCGGCTACGAAGTTCAGAATCCTACGGGCGGCACCATCAACCAGGAGATTCCCGAGGGCAAGGCGCTGTGGTGGGCCGGCATGGTCTCGAGCGTGTCCAAGCGCGTGACCAAAAACGGCGACCCCATGGGCATCGTGCAGCTCGAGGACATGGAAGGCGAGGCCACCGTCGTGGTGTTCCCCAAGACCTACAAGGAGGCCGAGGGGTACCTGTATGGCGAGGTCGATCCCGAGACCGGCGCACAGCTGTCCGATGCGTTTGTTCGTATTAAGGGCAAACTCGAGCGCTCGGACCGCGGCGACCAGATCATCGCGCAGGAGATCGTGCCGCTGGAGCTCAACGAGGAGGACAACAAGCCCAAGGTGTTTGAGGTCATGGTGCCCAACAGCCGCTTTAGCCAGGGCAATATGGCGCGCCTGGCCACGGTGCTCACCACCAACCCGGGCGGCGACCGCGTGGAGATCTTTATTGAGCAAGTCGACGGGCGCGTGCTGCGTGCCGAGGTACCGGCCAAGGTCAACGCACTCTCGATTCCGCTGCTGGCAGAGGCAAAGGCGATTGTGGGTAACCAGGGCCGCGTGACGGTTATCTAAGCTACCCCGGGTGAGATTGGAGGAAGTGATGGCGCAGGGGACGTTTGTG
>USKV01000089.1 GCA_900555355.1 uncultured Collinsella sp. | reverse complement strand
TGCGGCAAGATGCATCGACCGGCTCGCTCTCGCTGCCGGGAACAAGCGTATGTACCAGCCGATTTACAAATAGCATGGCGTATCTCCTCGCATTCTTATTAAGGGGATAGTGTAGCTCGCGCAGACGCAACGTGTACCGATGCTCAGAAAATGCAGCAATGGTCTGCCGGCGCTAACGGGCGCGAGGCAGAGGGGGACGACTGCCCGCGCGCCTTCGAGTTCACTGCACCTTCCCGTCCGACCGAGTGCTTCATTTTGGGCCACATGGGTATGGGCACGCGCCGATTTGCTCGACATACTTAATGTCGACAGCCCTGTGCAAAGGAGGACGTTTCCATGGACGAGATGTTTGCCATTAAATGCCAAAACTGCGGCGGCCCCATGTATTCGCACCAGGCAAAGCGCAGCTTTGAGTGCGCCTATTGCGAAACGGTTATTCCGTGGCAGGCCGATGCGGGGGAGCCCAAGAGCGCCCTGGGCATTCGTCATACGCCGTTGACGGTGGTTGACGGGCTGCTCAAGCTCACGCATGTCTCGCAGCTCGAGCGCCCAGAGGACCCGGACTGGTATTTCTTCAATTCGCACTGGCGCAATCAGTCGGTTCTGGAGCATCTGCTGTGGGAAGATCGCGGAACGGCGCAGGAGTTCCAAGAGGCCACGCATGTGAGTATTCCTTGCCCCTTCTGTGGTGCGTCCTTTGAGGGCGAGTCGACCCAGCGCGTGTTTGAGTGCCCGTCCTGCGGCAACAAGATCGGCATTGCCGACCTGCTCAAGCCGGGGACGTTTAGCAAGCGTCTGACCATGGGCGTGGGTGCGGAGTATGTGCCGGATCAGGGTATTCCCTGCGAAATCTCGCCGCAGCAGGCACGTGCCAACGCGCTGCAGCTGGTGCGCCAGTACCCGGATGCCTTTGCCGGACACGACGTGGAAGATGCGATCCAAAACGACATGATGCTCTTCTACTTCCCCATGGCGCTCGCGGACTTGCGCATGATGGCGTCCTTCCCGGGCAAGGGGCTGAGCAAGGAGACCTTGGTGTACTACGAGGTGCTCGACTGGGCATACCCCAGGGCAAACTACCTGGACGTTCGCCTCATGGGCATTTTGGAGCCGTGGGATTTTGGCAAGGTGGGGCCGTTCGATCCCGCTATGCAGGAAGGCGACTTCCGCGTCGTCTCCGTCGATGCATCTACCAAGGACCAGGTGGTCATTGATAAGTTGGCGCTCGACGTTGCGGGCAACGATGCCGAGGCCGTACTGGGGCTCAATAAAAAGAGCATCCGAACCTGGGCGCGCAAGGCCCGCAAGCATAAGGACGGTCTGGTGATGGTGCCGGTCTACTTTATCGATCGCCCAGCGTCGGATAGCCGCGATGGCGAGCAGGTGCGCATCGCCGTGAACGGCCAGACGGGTCGCGCGGCCGCGGTGGTGTTTAGCGACAAGCGCGAGACGCATGTGGTGGCACCGCTCAATCCCAACGTGATGCTGTCGAGCGAAAGCACCGTGCACGCCACGCCCATCGAGGTCAAATACGTTAAGTCGCCGTTTCTGTACCAGATCGTGCGCCGTGGAGGCGGCGAGCAACCGCGCCAGGTTTCAGCGGTTGCCGAGGGTTCCTACCGAGAGGAGAAGCCCAAACGCAAGGGCTTGTTCGCTGCGATCTTTGGGAAGTAGGAAAGCGCAGCATGGGACGGCTCGCAGGCATGCGGGCTGCCGTCCGGTAGTTTGGCAGGGGGTAGATGTAAATAAACGGTGGAGCGGCTGCAAAAGAGCCGCCTCGCTGGGCAAAATCAGGTTGTGCCGCGGAACCCGCTCCTCAGTTAGTCACACTTCGGAAGCGCGGGCAACGCAGACGCAAGTGTCTTAAGGGCCGGCTGCAACCGGCCCTTTTCTGTGGCAGCCAATGGGCCCACATCAGACGAAGGTCGCGTTTTTGCCTGTCAGGTCACGCTCGCCAGCCACGGCTAGAATGTCGTTGCCGGCGTCCATGACCGGTATTGTTTCGTAGCGTGCGCCTCAACCGCGGGTGCGCCTGCGACGGCTGCGGTGGTTTCGGTCGCAACGTGCTGCTACCCTTGCGTTTCGCCATTAGTCGCTTCGTTGATGGCGCGGTACTCGGCACTCAGCTCGCGCGCCAGCTCTTCCTTGCTTGGAAGATACGGCAGGTATTTGGCGGCAAACACTTGGTCGTTGTCTTCGGGCAGCGTGTACTCGACGATCGAATCGCTTTTGTCCGCGCAGAGCACGATGCCTATGGGCGGATTGTCGCCTTCGTTCATGAGCTCACGCGTGTAGTAGTTCACATACATTTGCATCTGGCCCAGGTCCTGATGCGTAAGGTCATCGGTCTTAAGGTCGATGAGCACGAAGCAGCGCATCAGATAGTTGTAAAAAACAAGGTCAATATAGAAATGGCGTCCATCAAAGGTGATGCGCTTTTGGCGCGCCTCGAAAGCGAAGCCACGGCCAAGCTCCAGCAGGAACTTCTGAAGATGCGTGATGAGCGCCTGCTCTAGATCGCTCTCGCGAAACGTAGCATCGTCCGAGAAACCTAAAAACTCCAGTACATATGGGTCGCGGATGATATCCTCGGGGCGACGAGCCGGGGCGCTCTCTTGGATTTCCTGGGTGACGGCCTCTTTGTCCTTGCTGGCAAGTAGGCGCTCGCGGAACATGGTGTTGATCTGGCGTTCGAGCTGACGCGTGCTCCAGCGAGAATCGGCGCATTCGTTCATGTACCAGGTGCGAGCTTCGGGGTCAGGAATGCGTATTAACCTGCGGTAATGTGTCCAGCTCAATTCGGGACGCAGTGAGTCCCGAATTGGAAATGCAAGATAGAACTGACGTATTTTGCGCAGCTCTCTTGCTTCAAAACTTTTACCAAAATCCTTGGTAAGTCTGATTGCGAGGGCCTTGAGCAGCGCCTCTCCATACTTGGCGCGCCCCTCTCCGCCCTGTTCATCAACAATACTCTTGCCGATCTCCCAATATGCCTCAACCATCGCAAAGTTAACGGCGGTATAGGCCTTGTCGCGAGCGGCGTTGAGAATCGAGGAGACCTGCTTGTAAAAACCTTCGGGCACGATTGCCGATTCTCCACGGTTTACCAGTTCGCCCATCACTGTCGCCCCACTTTCCTTTTGTGGAATGCGTCTTTATCGCATTTAGTTTAAAGCCTCGCGCGGACACGAATTGCTGTGCTGTCTGACATCTTCGCATGGGGCCTTGCGGTGACTAAAATGTGACCATAGAGGCAGTTTTAGCGAATCCCACGGGAGTGACGCGTATGGACAATAACACGCTGCTATTCCAGGACAAAGGTTCGGGTAGGTATAAAGACGTCAAGATCTACCCCAACCGTATTGAGGTTCTCAAGAAGGGCACTTTTGGTGGCAAGCACACCGAGATTGTCTATCTTAAGGACATTACGGGGGTCAACAGGATCAAGGGCCGCGATGTTTTTCTGCGTAACAGGCTGTTGACTGCTTGTGTTTTTAGCCTGAGCAGCCGTGCGAAGGCCCAGGAGTTTGTTAACGCGCTGAACATGGTGATGTAGCCTATGGCGGCGTTTGGGCCAAGGTAAAAATCGGGGGCACAGAACGGTGTCCTGCGCCCCCCATTGAGTCGATGTGTCTAAAAGGCCGGCTTGCCTATTCGCTACCGTCCCCAGCGTTTTCGCGGTCGTTGGCAAGCATTGCCGCGCCGGCGACCGTTGTCGCTACGGCGGCGGCAGCGAGCCCGGCGGCAATGCCGGAGCCGTCGCCCGTGTCGGCGAGTTTTCCGCCCGAGTTCTTGCCCTTGTTGCCCTTACCGTTCTTATCAGCGCTGCCTGCGTTGGAACCCGTGCCACCGTCGGTGCCGGTGCCGCCTGCACTGCTCGAGGCCGCTACGGTAAAGCTCGCGGCTCCGTCATTAGCAAGCTTGTAGTTTTGCGCCGCGTCGCCCAAAAGACCGTTCGCGCGCACCCAGTACGTTCCCGCGGTAAATGCCTCGCCCTCGGCCATTGCCGTGCCCGGAGCGCCGTCCGCGTCGTGCACAAACTCGAGCTGAGCCGTGCAGGCATCGTTTTCGAGTTTGCCCTCGAGCAGCGCCGCGACCTTTGTGCGCACATCCTCGCCGGCCTTAAGGCCTTCGAGCCCCTCAAAGTGGGGTGTCAGCGCGCGTCGATCGATATCGATGGGCACGGATCCCTGCAGCCCCGTAACGGTCTCGTTGCCCAAGGCGTCGACATCCACGTATTCGATGGTAAACGCATGGCCCGAAGCCGCCACGTTGAGTACGTTGCTGCTGTCGACAAGGCGGAAATGGCCCTCGCCAACGGTCTTGCCATCCTGGAGCGAGGCATCGCTCAGCGAGTCGCCGTACGTCATGCGCATGCGGGTCGGGAGGCAGCACGAAGCCGACTGCGTGTGCTTCGTATCGTAATTGTAATTGCGCTGGTAGATGCTCCGGGCCAGCGCCGCATCAACAAAGTCGGATGCGATGATGCCAATGTGCTTGAGGTAATCTGACTTTGTATCTTCGGTGCCGCTGGGATTGATGTACGGGCTCTTGTACAGATGCTCGTTGACTACTCGTGCCGAGGTAAAAGGATTGCCTCCGTGCGACAAGCCCGTGCAGCTGGTGTAGTTGATAGACCAGCAACGCTCCTGGACTTGCACCTCGGCCCCGGCATCGTCCACGACGTCCACCTTGTTGCACGTGCGCCCGGTCGTTTCCTTCAGCGCATTATCGACCCAGCTGAGCTTGTCGGTTCCCGCGAGTTTGTACTTGTCCTGGGCATATACCTTGGTGCAATAGGGCTCTTCATTGCCCGTTTCCCCTATGGCTTCAAATCCCCGCGCGTCTTGGACGAGACACATCGACTGCCCGGAATGCGCCTTGATCTTGTCATCCCATTGGGTGAGGTCGAGGCCCCACGTGTGGCCGCTTACGCTGTTGCCGGCGAGCCCAAATCGACGCAGCAGGACGATCTTTCCGCGCACCTCGCCCAGCGTGGGGACGTGGCTCGACGTGTAGAACAGGTTGGGGTTATCGGCCATAACCTTGGCGAAGGCCGTCGTTATGCTTTCGTCGGTAGCCTCATCGTTGCCGCGCGATGCGAGCATGATGAGCGCTTCTGACGGGTTTTCGTTCAAAAACGTTTTGAAGTACCCGATGACATCGGAGAGATGCAGATAGTTCCCGTCTTTTTTGAGTAGGTAGAAAATCCCGTGGTCGATGCCGGGGTCATCGCCCTTTCCGAGCCGGATATCAAAATAGCGAATGCCTTCGAGCAACTGCGTGGGAATGTAATCCTGCTGGCATTTTACTTGCGAGGATTGGGGCTCAGTGTCGTTGTCCACGCTGCAGGTGCCCGAATCGTGCGTACCCGGGATGCTCAGCTCGTCGAGGAACTTGTTGTCGTCGACGTATTTCATCCAACATGGTCCGTCGACGTAGCTGCTGTACGTGATCCAGTCGAGGCTGCTAACCGTGGCATCGTTCTTTTTCATGTCGTAACCGATAAGTTCGAGCTCCCACGGAATGTTCTTACTCTTATGGCAGATCTTATTGTTGTCCTGGTCTTTGCCGTTCGATTCTATTGCCAGGTACTTAATGTCTTTTTTCTCGGTTTCTTTCTCGACCGTGCGGTCTCGGATGATGTAGGTTCCGTTTGATTGACGCTCGAACGCAAAAGCGCGGCTGGGCTTGTTGTCATACTCGCCGCCCCATACGTGGATGACCTTTCCATCTTTGTCCGAGTCGTCGTCGACCGACCAAATGCTGTAGCCCGTCTTTTTATGCTCTTCGAAATTGAGCAAGGTGCGGATGGCGTACCAGTTTGTATCGTCATTCTTGGTCGTTACGTTCTCAAGGATGAGCTTGCTGGACGTGCCGTCGTTAAACAGGTGACAGACGTTGCCGCGAACGTTGCCGTCTTGGTTGACGCTCGCGGTGCGAAAATAGCCCGCGGGGCGAAGGCGAATGACGAAATTGTGGAGGCTGTCCGACGCGGTGGCAGCGTCGTCTGCAAATGCCGCGCGCACGGGAAGGCCCAATCCCGCGGTTTCGGGCAGGCTTACAAAAGGCGACAATGCTGCGAGTCCTAGGCCCAACGTGAATGCTCGACGGCTGATGGCGTGGTGTTCGGTCATAACTCCTCCATTCGTAGAGTGCGGTTATGCGATAGTTTTGGTCACTATACTGCTCAGATGTTTAAAGATGCTGGTTTAATTGTCTGCGCGGCGCAATAAATCGGCGGGCGGACGTGTTGGGGTGTTTGTCGTTTTCGTACTGTTGCTACATTTGGAGCGGTTCCGGCGTCCGGCATCCTCGCGTTCGTTGGCTACCGGCATAAGAAAGGGAGGGTCGGTTTACCGGCCCTCCCTGGGTACGAAGCGCTGGGGTACCGCCGCTTGTTAGCACTGCGCCCGTGTTTCCCGCTGCGCTCGCCAGTCGCTTAACGCTTGATCTCGATATCGTCGAGCTTGACGTCCATGGCCTCGGTCTTGGCCTCGGCGATGTCATCGGCAAATTCCAGGGACTTCATCATGGTCTCGAC
>USKV01000088.1 GCA_900555355.1 uncultured Collinsella sp. | reverse complement strand
GTTGCTCGCCGTGTTGTGTGCGGTACTGTAGCGCGGGCGGTCTAGCCGTCGATGTGAGTAGGGAAGGGCGACGTTTTGACGATCGATATGAATAGTGCGGCGGGCACGAACGGTGCGGGCGGCGCCGAGGGCGCGCCGCTCATCGAGCTGCGCGACGTGGTGTTTTCCTATACGGGCCATACGGTTGTCGATGGTGTGTCGCTGCAGGTCGATCGTGGTGAACTCGTTGCCCTGCTCGGTCCCAACGGCTGCGGTAAGACGACGATTATGCGCCTTATTAACGGCCTTGAACTCGCGGACGCAGGGGCATACCTGTTTGACGGGCACGTGATCGATGCGGCGTTTCTAAAGGATTCCGCGGCCGCTCAGCGTTTTCATCAGCGCGTTGGTTTTGTGTTTCAAAATGCCGATGCTCAGCTGTTCTGCGCCACGGTGGGCGAGGAAGTTGCTTTTGGTCCCGCGCAGATGGGACTGCCGGCAGACGAGCTCGACCGTCGCGTGCACGATGCCATGGAACTGTTTCAAGTTGCCGATCTGGTCGATGCCTCGCCCTATCAGCTTTCGGGCGGGCAAAAGAAGCGCGTTGCGCTGGCTGCGGTTGTGTCGATGAACCCCGATATCCTGGTCCTCGACGAGCCTACCAATGGGCTCGACGAGGATTCATGCGACATCGTGGTCAACTTCTTGCTGGCCTACGTCGCGGCGGGTAAGACGGTCTTGATGAGCACACATCACCAGGATTTGGTGCGACGCCTGGGGGCCCGTGCAATCTATATCGATCGATATCACCATGTGGTCGAGGCGCATTCGCCGTCGTATGGAACCGAAAGCGGTGCTACGGACTAGTTGCTGCGTAGAGCGTGCGTAGCCGCCCGCGCGGCTTTGCCGTGATGGTATAGTTATCCAGGTTTTTTATGGGGGTGGCTATGCCAAGCTGGAACATTCATATCGCTCAGACGGAGCGTTTGCTGGAGCGCACCGGTGCGCTTGCCAATAGCGTGCGCGACCGCAATGCCTTTTTGTTTGGCTGCGTGGTTCCGGATATCTTCGTGGGCTATATGGTCCCTGGCATCGCCGATCCCATCCCGTATCGCATCACGCATTTTGCCGAATCTGAGCCTATCCCTAAGCCGCGTGAGCACGAGTTCTGGGATACCTATGTGGCGCCGCTGCTTAACGGCGCACCCGCGGGCGAACCCGCCGAGGCTACCTCGATTGTCGAGGAGCGCGAGCGACTGAATCGCGTGCACTATCCCCAGCGCTACAGGGATGCCGAGCCGGTTGTCGGTCCCGGCGCTCGTGAGTTCTCGCTTGCGTCCGAGGACGTGGCGCAGTCGTTGCTCGATTTGACACTGGGTGTCTGGTCGCATCTGGTGGCCGATACCGTATGGAATACGCGCGTGAATCAGTACCTGGAGGCGCACGGCGGCAAGCCGTGCGAGGAGTTCCGCATTAAAAAGCAAGGCGACTTTGACTGGTTTGGCAAGACGCTCGGCATTGTTTCGATTCCGCGTGCGACCGATCGCCTGTATACCGCTGCGACGCGTTTTGGGCAGTATCCCATCCATAAAGAGTATGTGCTCAAGACCATCGGCGTCATGCACGAGATTGTACGCGAAAACCCCGGCGATCCCGACCATCCGCCATACCGCCTGCTGACCGAGGAATTCTTCGACGCGACGTTTACCGAGGTCATCGAGCTAACCGAGGCGGGTTTTGCCGCCCGCGTCGAATCACCCGATATGCCTGCGCTGCCCCTGATTACTAGCTGCTAGTTGACCGGCATGACAGTGAACAGCCCATTCCAATCGACAAGTAGCTCATGCCGCAGTGTATCTTCGGCGGTGCGCTCCTGTTTGGTCTTTGGGATGTGGGGAAGCCCGGCCTTTTTATGGATAAGCTCGGCTATGCGGTCGAAGCTCTTCTTGTCCTTGATCTGGTCGTAGGTAATTTGGATAACGTCGTAGCCCATGCTCGTGAGTGCGGTAGTGCGCTCGGCATCGGAGAGACTTGCGGCTTCGCTGTCATGGGCGGAGCGGCCTTGGCATTCTAGAATGACGCCCATGCTGTTGGTGGCACTTTCGATGAGGATATCGGCGTAGCAGCAGGTTTTGTCATACAGTGAGCGCGCGGCGTCGCTGAGTAGGATGCGCACGTTGTTTGCGATGTTGATGCCCATGCCGCCCTCGTCGCGGGGGAGCGAGACAAGTATGGATGTCTGTACTTCGAAGGGCGAGGCGGTCTGCCCTGTCATGTGCTCGGCCGCCCAGCGCAGTTGTTTGACGCCGCGCAGGCCTGCGGCTTGCTTGGCGAACGCGGCGATATCCGTTGCGGTAAGAAGCGGCGTGCGCTTCCACAGGTTAGTGTCATTGCCCTTGGTGTCGACAACGCGTTTCCAACCACAGTCGGGCGGAATGAGCATAAGCGAAATAGCTTCATCGAGTTGTTGTTGCGTTCGCTCGCAGGGCTTAAACACTGCAAAGGAGCCGCACATCTCGTAGCACGCCATGAGTAACTGGTTGCGTGAAACCTGCGTGGCAAGGCTGAGCAGCGTAAACTCGGGCGACGTGACATCAAATCCATGCTCAGTTTGCCTAAACGAACCAGGAGGTGGTTCCTGGGTCAGGAGGTGCGACTTGAACAAGCTACGTGATCCGGATTGTGCCCGAGTGAATACAAGCCTGTGAAGCGGTGCGTGAAGCAGGTCTTTTACAACTGCATGACTTCCGAGGCCGCAACATCTGCGATCCATATTGCCAAGGCTAATGGCGGGGTAAAGGCCTAATACCTGCGGCGGGATGCGGTAGTAGTTAAAGGCGGATTGCCCACAAAGCGTCAGGTCCATAATGCCCTCCTGGCCGAAATCATCTCTTTGAAGCGAGTGATGCCAGCGTCAATCCGGAAGTATGCGGCAAAATCTGAACCCTATGAGCAGACCTGGCTTTTGAGGCTAGTTTATCAGGCATTTTGTTGCGAAAAAACAGGGTGTGCTCGGAGGTTCCAGAATTTGCCGCATACTTCCGAAAACCAGGTCGATTTGGTTCTTGCTAAAACGATTTATCAGCCCTGCGTGAGGTGTGGTCTTGCCACCGGGTGAACACTTCTAGCGCCTGAGCTATATTTTTTGGGCCTCGAAGGGTGGATTTCGCGCTTTTGGTAAAGAAATGAGTGCGTGTTTTGCCGTGCGCTGGCATTGGCGCAAAGAAAAGGGTCCGGAAGGCGAAGCCTTCCGGACCCTTTGCAATGCAAATCTGCTTGCAAGTGCGATTTAGCGCACCTGAGCGACGTAAGCGACGTTGGTCGAGGAGACCTTGTCCTCGAGCTGGACGCTCATACGGGGATCGCCGGCGGTAGCGACGGTCAAATCGCCAGTCTTGACGTAACCGAGCTCCTTAGCGGTCTCGATCGCCTTGACGATCGTGCCGTTGACGGTGCCCTGGGTAATCTCGGCCTGATGCGGGATAACGCCCCAGTACATGATCATCTGCTGGACGGCCCACTCGTGGCGGGAGAACGCGCAGATCGGCATGTTGGGACGGAAGTGCGAAATCAGGCGAGCGGTACGACCGGTGGTCGTCGGCACGGTGATGCACTTGGCGCCAACGGTGGTGGCCATGTTCACAGCGGACATACCCACAACGTTGTTGACAACGCGGGTGCCGTGAGCATCGGCCGGAACCTCGAGCGGAGCGTGGGCCGGGAGGTACTTCTCGGTCTCGAGAGCAATGCTGGCCTGCATCTTGACGGCCTCGACCGGGTACTTACCGGCAGCGGACTCGCCGGAAAGCATAACGGCGTCGGTGCCGTCGTAGATGGCGTTAGCAACGTCGGCAACCTCGGCGCGCGTCGGGCGCGGGTTCTGCTGCATGGAGTCGAGCATCTGCGTAGCGGTGATAACGGGCTTGTAGGCCGCGTTGCACTTGGCGATGATCTCCTTCTGGATGTGCGGAACGAGCTCGGGCTTGATCTCGATGCCCAGGTCGCCACGGGCGACCATGATGCCATCGGAAGCCTCGAGGATCTCGTCGAAGTTCTCGACGCCCAGGGCGCACTCGATCTTCGGGAAGATCGTCACGTGCTCGCCACCGTTCTCGCGGCAAAGCTCGCGGATGCCGCGGACGGACTCGCCGTCACGGATGAAGGAAGCGGCGATGTAGTCGATGTTCTCGGTCAGGCCAAAGAGGATGTCCTGACGATCGCGCTCGGTGATGGCGGGCAGCGAGATGTTGACGTTGGGCATGTTGACGCCCTTGCGCTCGCCAATCAGGCCGTCGTTCTTGACGACGCAGGTCATGTCCTGGCCGTCGACGGACTCGACCTCGAGGGCAACCAGACCGTCATCGATCAGGATAAGGGAGCCCTTCTCGACCTCGGAGGGCAGAGCCAGGTAGTCGAGGGAGATGTGCTCAGCGGTGCCGTGGAAATCCTCGGACGTGGGCTGAGCGGTGACGACGATCTTGTCGCCGGTCTTGACGGCAACCTTCTTGCCGTCGACCAGAAGGCCGGTACGGACCTCGGGGCCCTTGGTGTCGAGCAGGATGCCGACGGGCATGCCGAGCTCCTTGGAAATACGGCGGACGCGCTCGATGCGACCGTGGTGCTCGTCGTAGGATCCGTGCGAGAAGTTAAAACGGGCGACGTTCATGCCCGCCTTGATCATCTCGCGGATGGTCTCGTCGCTATCGCAGGCGGGACCCATGGTGCATACAATCTTGGTGCGCTTGTACATTCAGACCTCCATCTGACATCGTCTTGCGCTGATAGATAAACCATAAGAAATAAAACTGAGATGATTATAACGAAATGCCGACCGAATACCCCAAAAAATCGACCGTATGCCGAATTAGAAGTTCATTTTTTGCGGGAAAAACGGTATATGAAAAAACTTTACCAACCGTTCTGACCGCTGCTATCTGGGCGATATTTCAGTTTGATGATGCACCGAAGAAAAAACGTTTTATCAATCTTGAGCATCACACTGTCTGCACCGTTGCGCCTGTGCCGCGTTTCCAGATGGAATGTTTTGGCTAGACGCGTCGCTTTGGGGTACCATAGCTCCACTATCAACTGCCGCTCAGCACGGCAGCCTTGATGAGCCCTTGCCCTTCTCCTGGGAATTATGATCGGGCATCAATCTGCTGAGTGGCCCGAATCCCAGGAGGGGACTCTATATGCAAAAGGAATACCTGTCCGCCGCGGCGGAGGTGCTCAGCGACCAAGGTGTCGATGAGAACCTCGGCCTGAGCAACGACGAGGCGTCGTCGCGTCTTGCCAAGACAGGCCCTAACAAGCTTGAGGAAGCCGAGAAGACACCGCTGTGGAAGCGCTTCTTTGAGCAGATGGCAGACCCCATGGTCATCATGCTGATCGCGGCCGCGGTTATCAGCGCGCTTACGGGCATGGTCAAGGGCGAGCCCGATTTTGCCGATGTCGCCATCATCATGTTCGTCGTTATCGTCAACTCGGTGCTGGGCGTGGTCCAGGAAGCCAAGAGCGAGGAGGCCCTCGAGGCCCTGCAGGAGATGAGCGCGGCGCAGTCCAAGGTGCTGCGCGACGGCAAGCTCGTGCACCTGCCGAGCGCCGAGCTCGTGCCCGGTGACGTGATCATGCTCGAGGCGGGCGACTCCGTCCCGGCCGACTGCCGCGTGCTCGAGAGCGCCACGATGAAGATCGAAGAGGCCGCACTGACCGGCGAGTCCGTGCCGGTCGAGAAGCACGCCAACGTGATCGAGCTCGCCGCTGGCACCGACGACGTGCCGCTCGGCGACCGTAAGAACATGTGCTATATGGGTTCCACCGTGGTGTACGGTCGTGGCCGCGCCGTCGTGGTCGGCACCGGCATGGACACCGAGATGGGCAAGATTGCCGGCGCCCTGGCCGAGGCCAAGGAAGAGCTCACGCCGCTGCAGGTGAAGCTCGCCGAGCTCAGCCGCATCCTTACCATTATGGTTATCGTCATCTGCGTCGTGATCTTTGGCGTCGACATCGTCCGCCACGGCGTGGGCAACGTCCTTACCGACCCAACTGCCCTGCTCGATACCTTTATGGTCGCCGTCTCGCTCGCCGTCGCCGCCATCCCCGAGGGCTTGGTCGCCGTCGTGACTATCGTCCTTTCGCTCGGCGTGACCAAGATGGCCAAGCGCCAGGCGATCATCCGCAAACTTTCTGCTGTCGAGACGCTCGGCTGCACGCAGACCATCTGCTCGGACAAGACCGGCACGCTTACCCAGAACAAGATGACCGTCGTCAAGCACGAGCTCGCTGCGCCCAAGGAGAAGTTCCTGGCCGGCATGGCGCTGTGCTCCGATGCCCAGTGGGACGAGGAATTGGGCGAGGCCGTGGGCGAGCCGACCGAGTGTGCACTCGTCAACGATGCCGGCAAGGCTGGTCTTACTGGTCTGACTGCCGAGCACCCGCGCGTGGGCGAGGCCCCGTTCGACTCGGGCCGTAAGATGATGTCCGTGGTCGTCGAGACCCTGGACGGCGAGTACGAGCAGTACACCAAGGGCGCGCCCGATGTGCTGCTGCCGCTGTGCGACCGCATCTGGATCGACGGGCAGGCCGT
>USKV01000087.1 GCA_900555355.1 uncultured Collinsella sp. | reverse complement strand
TAGCAACAGTACTCATATTTGGCATTTTTTGACCACTGCCATATAACTAACACCCTATAGCAGACAAAAAACAGGCCGCAGCCCATCGCTGCGGCCTGTTCGGAAGCAAAAGTGGGCGTTAAGCGCTGTAGCCCATCGCTTGCAGCACAAACATGACGACCGTCAGCACCGTAATCACGCCGATAGTCGCCCAAGTGAGCACGTTCCACACGCGACCGTTGCGGTTGGCACCCATAATGTGACGGTCGGCTGCGATAACCACCTGGAACACCAGAACCACGGGCAACAGCACACCATTGATGACCTGTGAGGTCATCATAATCTGGAACAAATCGACGCCAGGCATGAGCACCAACACGGCAGAAATGCCGATGATGGCCGTAATGATGCCGCGGTAAACCGGAGCCTCGTCCCAGCTGCGATCGGCGCCGCGCTCCCAACCAAAAGCCTCGCAGATGGCACTCGACGTAACGCCCGGCAGCACGCAGGCAGCCAAGAAGCTCGCCGCGACCAGGCCCGAGGCAAACAGTACCGTGGACCACTGACCCGCAATAGGCTCCAGCGCACGGGCAGCATCGGCAGCATCGCTAATCTGAATGCCCGCCGGGAACAACACCGTACCGGTCGTGATGATAATAAAGCCGGCAATGACATCAGCGGCAAGCGAGCCGCTCACGGTATCGATGCGCTGCAGCACGATATCGTCCTCGCCCGCGTTCTTATCGACCACGTTGTTCTGAGCCAAGAAGATCATCCACGGTGCGATGGTGGTACCGATCGTTGCGACCACGAGCGACACGTAGCTGGGGTCATTTTGAATGTTAGGCACGACCAAGTCGACCGCGACCTCGCCCCAGTTGGGGCCGGCCATAAACGCGGCGACGATGTAGGTCACGAACACGCAGCTCACCAGCAGCAGAATCTTCTCGATGCGCTGGAAACTACCCGACATGGTAAGCATCCACACCAGCAGCGCTACCAACGGCACCGAGATGCTCGCCGGCACGCCAAAGAGAGCAAGGCCGCTGGCGATGCCCGCAAACTCCGAAATGGTCACAGCCGTGTTGGCGATCAACAGCGCCGCCATAGCAAGTACACTCTTGCGCACGCCAAAGCGCTCGCGAATGAGCGATGCCAGGCCCTTGCCCGTGACGCAGCCGCAGCGCGCCGCGGTCTCCTGCGTCACGATGAGCAGCACAGTCATGACGGGAAGCATCCAGAGCATCTTGTAGCCATAGCTGGCGCCCGCGCTGGAATACGTTGCAATGCCGCCGGCGTCATTGCCCGAAAGCGCCGCCAGCAGACCGGGACCCATAGCGCCAAAGATGGCCGCGATGGTCAACTTTTGCTTGGTGCCCGACTTTTGCTTGGTATTTTGCACGCGACCACCTAACCCATGACCGACATGGTGAGCAGCACCGCAGCGGCGCAGTACGCTACGCACGAGATCATGACGGCAATAACGTTCATGGCGGTGCCCGACGTGTTGAGGTCATGCTCGTCACGCCAGAACAGCACCATCAGGTAAATCACGGCGCTCATGTTGCCAACCAGGCAAATAACGGCAGCGATATTAAAGCAGCCAGTAAAGAGCTGCTCCTCAAACATAGTGGCATCGGGGAACGCGGCGGTGCGCACCAGCTGCGCGCACAGGTAAGTAACAAGCGAAAGGATCAGGCCCATACCCGTGCTCTGGAAGAAGAATCCCAGGTACGGTTTGGGCTCGTCGTCGTGACCGTCGTACTCGAGGAAGTAGTTCTTGACGAACGACACCATGCGCGAGGCCGCCAGCAGCACGAGTGGCATGGCGCACATGGGGAACACCACCAGATGCGCGGAGCCCAGCGCCGTCCCCAGCACCGTCGCCATAATGCACGAGGCGATGCCCCACACGACGACCCAGTACTGACGATGCACAAACCAGCTGAGCACGTTCGTCGAGTCGTCCGACGCGCTATCGCCCGAGCCGACACCGGCGATCTGCAGGTCCTCCTGATGCTCCTCGGCGATAACGTCCATGGCGTCGTCGAAGGTCACGATACCCAGGATATGACGGTTCTCGTCGCAGACAGGGATGGCAACCAGGTCGTACTTGGTCATCTCGTCCGTCACGTCTTCCTGATCCTCGTCGGGCGACACGTAGACCAGATCGCGATAGGCGAGCTGGCCCAGCGTGGCATCGCGGTCGGCCACAATCAACGTGCGCAGCGAGAGCACGCCGGTGAGCATGCCGCTCGGATCCTCGGTATAGACGTAATAGACACTCTCGAAGTCCTCATCGAGTTTGCGAATCGCCTCGATGGCATCGCCGACCGTCGCCGTGGCGGGCAGCGAGACAAACTCCGAGGTCATGATGCGGCCGGCGGTGTTGTCCTCGTAGCCCAACAGATTACGAATCGCCTTCTCCTCCTTGACGCCCATCAGGCGCAGGAGCTTCTCAGCCTTCTCATAATCGAGCTCGTCGATCAGGTCGGCAGCGTCGTCCGGGTCCATCATGGCCAGCATCGACGATGCGTCGGTATCGGACAGGCCCTCGAGCATCTCGGTCATGAGCTCGTCGTCATCGAACTCCGAGATGGCCTCGGCGGCCTGTGCCGTGTCGAGCTGCGCGAACACCTGCGCGCGCAGGCGCGGGTCGAGCTGCTCGATAATGTCGGCGATGTCGGCAGGGTGCAGCTCGCCGAGCGTCTTGTGCGACACCGAGAGTTGAATGTTCTTGGTCGAGCGGTCGAGCAGGTCCATGTAGGACCAAGCGATGATGTCCTCACTGAGCGGCTTGCCCAGGTGCTTCATAAAGCCCTCGACGACATGCTCGAGTGTGGGGCTGATCGCGCGCAGCAGACCGCGGGCGCCGACCTCGGCACCCAGCAGGCGCAGCTGATTTTCGCCCGACATGGAAAACTTGATGTCGTTTACGCGCACGACCTTCATGCCCTGCGTGTCGACAATCTGCTTGTTAAGCACGTCGCGGGCAAGCAAGAGTTCGGTCGGCTGCAAGTACGAAAAACGGATTTCGGTGGCCGACGTCTTAAGGTGTACACCCGTCTCGTCGATACGGTCGACCCATTTGCGCCAGCTGATCATAAACGGCGTCTTGCCGGGACCACGGAACGCGAGCGACGTCACGTGCGGAAAAACTTCGCCGGTAGCAATACCAAAATCGTTGACCACGCCGAGCTTTTCGCCGTCGACGTCCAAGACCGGCAATTTGAGCATCTCACTCAGATAATTCAATGGTGCTCCCCATCATTATTCCTCCGGACGCGGCCGCGCGTGCGGCGTCCGGGGGCTTCTGGATATGTATACGCATGCGCGGGCGGCACGCCGCTCGGCGCTCACACCCCGTGCACGCGCAGAAAGCACCTGCATGGGGTCATCGACTGTATGGTCGAGGTTTGGATTTCACCTGTAACCTTTCTCTTGACCCTCATTAACCGCAGTAACTATAGCATCAGCATCGCCCTGCGGCATCGAATTTATGCGCTGCACATTGCAGGCATACCAAACGCTGACGCATCCGTGACATAGCCGTTGGGGACGTTCTTAAACGACTACCCAATGACTACTCTGTGGCGTCGTTGTCCTCGGCAAGTTGGGGGAACACGGCGCCCTTGGGCATGGTGACCTTCGTCAGCGAGGTGAGCTTTTTGCTCAGCGACATGTCCGTCTTGACCAGGCCGCTGAGCGTCACGATCTTGTAGCCGTCGGCAATGAGGCCGTCGATAATCCGCGGCAGCGCCTCGAGCGTCTGCTCGGCGCACTCATCGCTATCGGTAAGCAGCACAATATTGCCCGGCGTCATCGAGTCGAGCACGGTCGATACTTGCTCGTCGGCGCCGTTGAGCAGCCAGTCACCCGAATCGATATTCCACGAAACCACAGCGGATACCAGGTCCATCGAGTCGATCCAGTTTTGCTCGTCAAACGCGGCGTAGGGGGCACGCAGCAACATCGTCTCGACGCCGGTCGCCGACTTAATCGCCTCGGTACCCTTTGTGATCTGCTTGCGCACCGTCTCGCGATCCTCGCCCTTGAGCGAATCATCGCTGTAGCTGTTGGAGCCGACCTCGCACCCGGCATCGACAATCGCTTTGGCAGTAGCGGGCGAGGCCTCAGCCGCATCGCCCGAAAGGAAGAACGTCGCGGTGACGCCCTTTTCCTTGAGCACCTGCAAGATCTGTTTGGTGGCGCCGCTCGGACCCTCGTCAAACGTCAGCGCCACGTACTTTTTGTTGCCCTTGGGCGCCACGCTGGCGCACGCAACAACGCAATCGGTGGCGGGCACGACCTCGCCGCGGTCCTGCGTCTTGCCCGACTGCTCGCCGACCCATACCTCGGAGCGGCCCTGAACACCCCAGGTTTTGACATACTCAATGGCACCCGTGCCCTCGACCTTAAGCTTTGGCTCGATAGTCGTGGCCTGGACCTCATGCTTTTCGTACACGTTGCGGCCGTCCTTGACCGTCACCTTCTCGCCACCCGTAAGCTCGTGACTATCCCATTTGCCTTGCTTCACGCGCTTGCCGTCGACCTTCACCGACAGCTTTTCGCCGCCATGGCGCTTGAGCACGCTGTCGTCGACGGCCAGCAGATCGCCGGCGTCGTACGTTTCGGTCAGGCTTTGATCGTCGATAAGATTCTGCAACGTAGAGCCCACGCGCACCGCGGTCTTTTGCCCGTTGAGCTCCACGTCCACGCTGCGGTTGACGTAGCCCACGACGGCAGCGATAAACAGCACGAGTGCGCAACCCACGGCGATGAGCGCATAGGGCAGGCGAGACGAACGACGGGGTGTGCGGCTGTTGCCGATGCGAGCGCTGCGGTCGCTAAAGCCGCGGCTATGGTTGAGATACATCGCGCCGGGCTTACGGCGACGTCGACGCTGGCCGCTGGGCAGCTGCCCCAGGTCGCGGCGCGCCGTCGGACGCGCACCCGAACGCCCGTTTAAGTTGGATCCGTTTTGGCGCATATGCCCTCCCCCATAAACACAGCAAGCCGGAGCAACAGGTCTCCGGCTTGCCTCCCATCATTTGGTACGTCGCTATTTTGTAGCTTTTGACGAGCCTCCGCTCGCCTTTTGGTATTCGTCCTTAAAGGCCTTGAACATGCCGCGCGTCTTGCCGAGCTGCTTGCCCAGTGCGCGGCTGCCCTTGTCCACGGCGAGCGATCCCTTGTCATCGAGCACCTTGGCGCCCTTCTTGACCTTATCGCCCACCACGACGCTGGCCTCGGCAGCCTTGGCGGCCGCGCCGCCCGAATACCCGAGCGCCTTGACCTCGTCCGAGACAATCATCGCGCCGTTCTCGTAGCCGCGCAGCATCGTCGGCGGCACCTGCGTGTCGCCCACCAGCACGCTCGAAGCGGCACCGGCGGTCACGTAGAACATCTGCACAATACCCGAGCGCGGCTTGAACTCAACGTCCGAGCAGTAGCCCACGACATCGCCCGATTCCGTGCGCACGTCCATACCGACCCAGATGATGCAATCGTCCAGGTTGATGTCGAGGCGCTTGGCGGCGGCGGCATCGTACGTGTCCTTGACGTCATCGACCGCAATGGCGCCCTCGTAGACACCAATGGCGTCGAGCGCTACGAATCGGTCGGGACGCTCGATCATGCCCGCGATATCGGACTGGCGGACCATAAAGCCGACCACGCGCGTACCGCCCGGGGTAAAGACCGGAAAGTGAATCTTTCCGAGCTTTTTAGGGCTGCGCGGCGTGCCGTCCTTTTTGGTGCGCTTGTCCTCGGTAGGCTTGCGATAGATCTTGGCGCCGACAAAATCCCCGGCGCGCATTATGCCTCGGTCGAGGGCTCCGCAGCCTCGGTATCAGCCTCGACGGCGTTCTCGACCACGACGTCGGCGGCAGGCGTCACGTTGCCGCCCGAAATGGCGTCGTTGAGCTGCTCGCGCAGCTGGTCCATGCGCTCGCGGGCCAGGTCGACCTTGGCGCGCAGGTCGTCGGTCTTGGCGTCGACCATCGGGCCAAAGTCATTCACCGCAGCACGGGCCTCCTCGGCGCTGTGCTCGTAGGTGTCGCGCATATTGTCCCAGGCGTCGTTGGCGATATCGGCAGCCATGGCGCGGGTCTCGGCGCCCGAGCGCGGGGCCAGAGCAACGCCGACAATAGCGCCGGCAGCGGCACCAAAAAGTGCGCCGGAGACAAAGCTGAAAGTCTTACCCATGATCATTCCTCTCCTGCGGGCACGTCGGTGCCCACCGTTTGAATGCTGTCCATTATACCCGCAGCGTATCACTTGCCGCTCCGCTCATCTGCGTACGGCAAAGGCGCAGGTACGTGATGGTGATAAACGCGTAGGCCTACTCCTGAGGCATAGCCGGCATGGCCACCGTGGCACCCGGGTCCTCGCCGGCGCCGTCAACGAGCGGCAGGTTGCCCTCGTGCGCCGAGCCGGACGGAGCCGTTGCCGCACCGCCAAAGACGGCCGCGGGGGCCTCGTGGTTCTCGGCGACCGCGCCCTCGGTATCGATTGGCATCTGCGGCTCGTCGTCAAAGCTCGGGACGCCTTGGGGCTCCGCAGACTCGGGCTCAACGGGCGCCTCGGCAACGGGCTCAGTGTCGGCGTCGGCAGGAGCGTCGCCCTCGGGCACAT
>USKV01000086.1 GCA_900555355.1 uncultured Collinsella sp. | reverse complement strand
AGGGGCAGGCCCCGCAATCACGCTCCCACGCACATCATGTTCATGGTTCGCACGGCGTTGCTCCGGCCACGCGCTCGAGCTATAACACGCACGCCCGCCGTGGTACCCAAAAGAAAAGCTCCCCGGTGCCTATGATTATCGGTGGCGTCGTCGCCGTGCTTGCGCTTGTCGCGATTGTTTTCTTTGTCGTGCCAGCCGTCAAGGGCTTCTTTGCCGGTGAGGATGCAAAAGTCGTTGCAGGCCAGCAGGTTACTATCACGATTCCCGATGGTGCCTCGGGTGACAGCATCGCTTCGATTCTCTCTGAGAACCATATCGTCGAAGATCCCAAGGATTATTACGCGGCGGTCAAAAAGCTCAACGCCGACATGTCGCTTAAGCCTGGCACCTACTCGTTCACCACGCTCATGGACGCGACCAAGGTCGTTCAGCAGCTCATGGAAGGCCCCAATGCGGGCTCCGATGCGCTGACTATCCCTGAGGGTCTGACGGTTGACCAGGTCGCCGACCGCGTGGCCAAGGCGTACGACAGCATTTCTAAAGAGGACTTCCTTAACCAGGCTAAGGCGAGCAATTATGTGAATGATTACGCTTTCCTTAAAGACGCCGCGAACGATTCGCTCGAGGGCTTCCTGTTCCCCAAGACCTATTCGCTTGGTAAGGACCCAAGCGCCGATGATGTGATTCGCGCCATGCTTGACCAGTTCAACTCCGAGTATAAGTCGCTTGACTTTGCCAGCTGCGAGGCCAAGATCAAGGAGCGCTATGGCGTGGAGATGTCCGATTACGACATCGTTAACCTTGCCTCGATCGTCGAGCGCGAGGGCCTCAACGCCGATCAACGTGCGCATGTGGCCTCGGTTTTCTACAACCGCCTTGCCGGCAAGCTCGACGGTCTGCGCTATCTCAATAGCGATGCGACTATGATGTATGTCACCGGTGGCGAGGTTACCGCCGACGACCTGCAGAGTGATAGCCCGTATAACACCTATAAGCACGAGGGCCTCCCGCCCACGCCCATTTGCTCTCCGTCGCTCGAGGCGCTCAAGGCCACCCTTGAGCCGACCGACTCCGACGACCTGTATTTCTACATTACGCAGGACGAGGAGTATTTCTCGAAGACCTACGAAGAGCATCAACAGTCTTGGAATTAGCATGAGGATTTTTAGCCCCAAACGTTACGTTGCCTCGGTCGATCGCATCGACCTCGATACCCTCTGGGCCGACGGCAAGCGCGCCATTCTGCTCGACCGCGACAACACCCTGGTGCCACGTGATACCGAGCAGGTACCCGCTGCAGTTTCCGCTTGGCTCGAGGCCGCCCATGCCAAGGGCTTTAAGCTGTGCATGGTGTCCAACAACTGGCATCGCGACCAGGTCATGGCATCGGCTCGTGAGTTGGGGCTCGAGGCCATCAGTCACGCCATGAAGCCGGCGCCCTTTGCCCTCAAAGCGGGCCTTAAGCGTCTGGGCGCCACGGCCGACGAGGCCGTGCTGATCGGCGATCAGCTGTACACGGACGTGTGGAGCGGAAACTTTGCCGGCGTTGACACTATTCTGGTCAAGCCGCAGGCAACCCAGGACCTGTGGTACACGCAGATCTTCCGTATCTTTGAGCGCCGGGCCCTTCGCGACCTTCCCTGCGAGGAATAGGTTTCGCCATGTCTCAGCACATCAAACACGGCTGCGACCATATCTTCTTTATCGGCTTTTTGGGCGCGGGCAAGTCGACGCTTGCGCGCAATGTGGGCACTATGTTCAAGCGTAGATTCATCGATACCGATCGTTTGGTTGTGCGTCGATGCGGCAAGTCGGTGACCGAGATATTTAAGACCGAGGGCGAGGATCGTTTTCGCGAGCTCGAGACCTCGGCGCTCCGTTCGCTCCAAAGTGAGCGCAGCCTGTTGGTTTCGTGCGGGGGCGACATTGTCGAGACGCCGGTGAATATTGAGCTGATGCACGAAATGGGTACGTGCGTGTACCTCGAGGGTGACTTCGAGGATTCGATTCGCCAGATTCGTCGGTCCGACACGCGCCCCGATTTTCGCTCTCCCGAGCATGCCGCGCGCCTGTTTGAGCATCGCCGTCCGCTGTATCGCCAGGCCGCCGACCTTACCCTTGATATTCGCAACAAGTCCTTCGAGGACGTTTCCTACCTTTGTGCCGAGATGCTTTTGGAGCGTGGGCTGCTATGATTCGCCGTCAACTGATCAATTTCCAAAACCGCAGCGTCGATGTCCGCGTCGGATTGGGCGCGTTCGATGAACTGTCGCGTATGTTTGCCTCGGCCGTGGGCAAGCCTAAGCGCGCGATGGTGGTTTGGAACGACGCCACATCCGAGCGTTTTGGTGAGGTCGTCGAGCATGCGCTGGTCGACGCTGGTTTTGCCGTGTCGCTGCTCGCCCTTGAGGTTTCGCCTGCCGGCGCTACGCTGGCCGATGCCGATACCGTCTTTGGCGCCCTGCCGGCTAACGGCATTACCTGCGACGATCTCGTTGTCGCTGTTGGCGACACGGCGACCTGCTCGGTCGTTTGCTGGTGTGCCAATCAGTGGTGTGGTCGCACCGAGTGCGCCTTGCTGCCGACGACGTTCGACGCCATGCTCACGGTCGCGACGACCATGAAGCCGCTCGTCGCCTCGTCGGCCAATGCGCTTCCCGCTATCGCGTTCCGTCCCGAACCGGGCTTGGTCGTGTGTGACCTCGACCTTGTTCGTGAGGCGGACCCCGAGGACCTCAAGCTCGGCTTTGTGGTGCTTGTTGGCACCATGCTTTCGAGCAGTAAGTCCCGCTGGAATCAGTTTACTGAGACCGTCCCCGAGATTCTCGCGGGCGAGGAGGTCGCGCTCGTCAATGCCGTTCAGTGGTCTCAGACTGCCCGCAAGGACGTACTGATGGCCACGAACCCGAGCGCTCGCCATGCGCTCGATTTTGGCAAGACGGGGGAGCGTACCCTGCGCGCCTGCTTGGGCGATGCCGCCTCGCAGGTCCCTGCCTATCAGCTGTTATCCGAGGGCATGCGCTTTGAGGCGCGCCTAGCACATGATGCCTGCGACTTTGATATCGATTACGTCTTTGAGGTCGATGACTGCCTGGAGGACTTTGGCATCGAGGAACTTGCCTTCGATCTGGAGCCTGCCGCATATATCGAGGAGTTCCGCAGGCAGCAGTTCGCCCGCTCGAACCGCAGTATGTTGCCGCTGCCCGCGGCACTCGGCGCTATTCGTCTAACGTGCGTTGAGGACGAGGTTCTTGAGCGCCATGCTCACGCCTACTTGGCTTCTCGCAAAGAACTTCTCTAAGTTTTATTGACATCCATCGTCTTTCGTATCATGTTGAGGGGCGGGTTTCCAATCGGTTGCGGATCGCATGCGATTCCGTCGTTCGGTTGAGACCCGTCCCGTCTTTATAGAGACAACAAGAAAGGAATCTGCATGTCTGAGTTTGCTGCCGGTCCTGCCGGTCGTATCGAGCGTGTCCGTGCCCTTATGGCCGAGCGTGGCTACGACGCCATCGTGGTGCGCGACGAGGCCAACCTTCGTTGGCTTACGGGCGTGAAGGGCGTTTTCGATTACACCTTTGAATTCCCGCACGCGGCGTTTATTACGGCCGACCAGTGCCTGTTCCATACCGACTCGCGCTACCTCAACAGCTTTGAGGAGAACACGCCCGCCGGCAGCCCCTGGGTCTACGACATGGACGAGGGCACCATCCCCGGTTGGGTCGTCGGCAAGATCGCAGCCAACAAGTGCCGCGTCTGCGCTGTCGAGGACGACATGCAGATCAACTTCTACCAGGGTATTCAGCGCGGCCTGGAGGACCGTTCCGTCGCCTGCATCCTACCGCTGATGCACGACGACATCCGCAAGATGCGCGCCATCAAGGATGCCGAGGAGATTGAGCTTATGCGCCATGCGCAGTCGATCACCGATGCCGCCTTCCAGCATATGCTCGGCTTTATTAAGCCCGGCATGACCGAGAAGCAGGTTCGCAACGAGCTCGAGAACTTTATGTTCGCCAACGGCGCCGACAGCCTTGCCTTCGGCTCCATCGTGGCGAGCGGTCCCAACACCGCCAACCCGCATGCCGTGCCGAGCGATCGCGTGATCGAGAAGGGCGATTTCGTTCTCATGGATTACGGCGCGGGCTACTGCGATTATCGTTCCGACATGACGCGCACCGTCGTGATGGGCGAGCCCACGCAGGAGCAGCTCGACCTGTACGCGCTCGTGCGCCGCACGCACGAGGAGTGCGTCGCCGCCATCCATCCGGGCGTTGAGGGTAACGACATCTTCAAGCTTTCCAAGAAGATCATCGGCGATGCCGGCTATGGCGATTACTACAATCATGGCCTGGGCCACGGCGTCGGTATCGACATCCACGAGCTGCCCAACTTCAACCGCAGCAAGAACACCATCGCGATCGGCTCGGTTGTCACCATGGAGCCCGGCGTTTACCTGCCCGGCGTGGGCGGCGTGCGCCTGGAGGATTACGGCGTGGTCACCGAGAACGGCTACGAGCCTTTCACCAAGACCCCGCACGACCTGCACGTCATCGATTGCTAGCCCATTTCGATAGATTTTTGGGGCGGGGCGTCCGAATCGATTCGGACGCCCCGCGTTCTCTTTTTATGCGCTCGCCGCAGGCGCCGTCTGCAAGTGTATAATTTCTGTCGTATGTAATTTGGACGCTTGTGCGTTCTGCCCATAACAAGAAAGGTCGCTATGCCTACCATTTCTACCGCCGACTTCAAGAACGGCCTCGGTCTCCGCATTAAGGACAAGGTCTACACCATCGTCGAGTTCCAGCATGTCAAGCCGGGCAAGGGCGGCGCGTTTGTTCGCTACAAGACCCGCGACATCAAGAGCGGCCGCGTCGTCGAGAACACCTGCAACGCCGGCACCAAGTTCGAGAGCGTCATGCTCACCACCCGTGAGTTCCAGTACCTCTACAACGATGGCGCCGACTACATCTTCATGGACAATGAGACCTATGAGCAGGTTCCCGTTCCCGAGGACATGGTGGGCGAGAACTCCAAGTGGCTGCGCGAGAACGACATCTGCCAGCTGCTCTTCGCCGACGATGAGCTCATGGGCGTGACCCCGCCGATGTTCATCGAGACCACCATCGTCCAGACCGACCCGGGCTTTAAGGGCGATACCGTCCAGGGTTCCACCAAGCCGGCCACGATCGACACCGGCGCTGTCATCCAGGTCCCCATGTACCTCAACGAGGGCGAGGTCATCAAGGTTGACACCCGCGACGGCAAGTTCGTCTCCCGCGTCTAGCAACCAACTCTTCTAGGAGGACTCATGCCCCAGGAAATCAAGATTGACGGCATCGGCATTTCGCCCGATGTTCTGACCGCCATCGTCTCGCGCGCCGTGTCGGATGTCGAGGGCATCGCCTCCGTTGGCGTCAAGGACCTTGCCACCAACCTTGTCTCCATGATGCTCTCGTCCAAGGCCCCGGCTTCCGAGCCGGCTGTCGAGGCCGAGGTCGTTGGCGACAAGCTCGCACTCACCGTGCGTGTCGTGGTGTTCTTTGGCTATCCGTTCAAGAAACTCGCCGAGGCCGTTCGCGCTGCCGTGGTCGCTGCCATCGATGCCCAGGTTGGCGTTGAGGTTGAGCGTGTTGACGTTTGCATCGACGGCCTCGTTTTCCCCAAGGAGTAACCTTTGAGCCTTAAGGTTTATCGCGGGCGTACGCTTGCCCGCAGTCAGGCGCTGCAGCTCCTGTTCCAGGCCGAGGCCACGGACAGCCCGCTCGAGCGCGTCCTAGAGGGCGATTTCCTGATCTCGAAGGGTCCCCTCGACCCCTATGCGCTGGAGCTGTGCCGCGGTGCCTACGAGCATATCGACCGCATCGACTGCGCTCTGCGCTCCGTTGCCAAGAACTGGGATCTTATGCGCATGCCCGGCGCCGACCGCAACCTGCTGCGTATCGCCGTCTACGAGATGCGCTTCCTTACCGACGAAGAGGTCTCGGACGCCATCGTGATCAACGAGGCGGTCGAAATCGCCAAAGCTTATGGTACCGACCAGTCCGCATCGTTTGTCAACGGCGTGCTGGGCAAGATCGCTCGCAGCGAGGAGCTGCCGGGCGAGGACCTGTACCAAGAGCTGCTGGCCGAAGATCGCGCTCGCGAGGAGGCACAGGCTGCCGAGGCTGCCGACAAGGTCGCTGCCGCTCAGGCTGCCGCCGGTGTACTTTCCGAGGATGCGGACGCTGCTGAGGCCGTCGAGGAGTAGCCATGCCAGAGGGTTCCGTCCGCAACTTCGACGAGATCTCGGACCGTCTGGACCAGATCATCGCTACCGTTCGCTCCAAGGATACGTCCTTGGAGCGTTCGCTCGATTTGTTTGACGAGGCGATTGAGCTGGGCTCCCGAGCGGTCGATATGGTCGACAAGTTTGAGCTGACGCCGCGTGAGGCCGATAAGCTCGAACAGGAATACGATGAGGATGCGGCAAACGAATCCCAGGATAGCTAGGCCGCATCTCCGGATACGAATGGTTGATGGCATTCATGAAACGTGTGCGTCTCGATGACGAACTGATTTCACAGGGCATCTGCGCCGATCGCGCGGATGCCCTTCGCACTCTTATGGCCGGCTTGG
>USKV01000085.1 GCA_900555355.1 uncultured Collinsella sp. | reverse complement strand
TTCAGGCTGTGACCGCTCGCGTGGAGCAGCCTCAGGCTGGCGCCGCCACGCCGCAGCCTACCATGGCCGGCATTCCCGACCCCATGGCCCCTGCGACGCCGGCTCCTCAGCCTGCACAGTCCGGTCTCTTTGCCGCTATTCCCGATCCCACGCAGCCTGCTGCCCCGGTGGTCGAAAGCGATCAGGCGGCCGAGGTCGCAAGCCTCGATAACGCGCTCAACAACCCCGATTTTACGTCGGTGTTTGCGCCCATCGACCCGCAAGCCAGCCGCAAAAAGATGGCCAAGCAGGCCGGTGTCGAGCCCGTCATCCTTATGGAGCACGTCACCAAGATCTATCCGGCGCAGCCCAACAAGCCCGCACTCGACGACATCAACATCGAGATCTATCCGGGCGAGTTCGTCTTTTTGGTCGGTCACTCCGGCTCGGGTAAGACCACGCTGCTGTCGACGCTCAACCGCGACGTCAAGCCGACGAGCGGCCGCATCCTGGTTGCCGGTCAGGACCTCATGAAGATCAAGAACCGCAAGGTTCCGTTCCTGCGCCGCCAGATTGGTGCCGTGTTCCAGGACTTTAAGCTTCTGCCGCAAAAGACCGCCTACGAAAACGTGGCGTTTGCCCTGCAGTGCATCGGCAAACCCAAGGGCGTTATTCGCAGCCAGGTGCCCGAGGTGCTGCGTCTGGTCGGTCTGGCCGATCAGATGGACTCGCTGCCCGACCAGCTTTCCGGTGGCGAGCAGCAGCGCGTTGCCGTCGCCCGCGCTATGGTCAACCGTCCGCCGCTGCTGATCTGCGACGAGCCCACGGGTAACCTCGACCCGGCGATTTCGCTGGGCATCATGAAGCTGCTCGAGCGCATTAACCGCACCGGTACCACCGTGATCGTCGCTACGCACGACCGCGAGATGGTCGATAGCATGCACCGTCGCGTGATCGCCCTCGAGGGCGGCCACGTTATCCGCGACCAGGAGAGGGGAGGTTACGGCAACTATGGCACCAACTAACGTGGGCTACTCGCTCAAAGAGGCAATCAGCCACTTCTTCCGTAACTGGACCACCTCGCTCGGCGCCGTCATCACGATCTTCCTTTCGCTGTTTATCATCGGCCTGTTCATCATGGGCTCCGCGATGCTGAACTCCGTGATCGGCACCGTCGAGGATCAGGTTGTCATCAACGCGTTCATTAGCGATGACGCCGATCAGGCAGACGTCCAGGCTTTTGAGGCCGAGCTTAAGACGTGGAATAACGTCAAGTCCGTGACCTATAAGGACAAGGACGACGCGCTGGCCGAGTATACGAGCAAGATGTCGGGCAACGCCGACGCCACCATGAGCGCGCTCGATGGCCAGAACCCGCTGCCGGCTTCGTTTGCAATTGAGATGGACGATCCGTCCAAGGTCGAGAGCACGGCCCAGAAGCTCAAGAAGAATGCCGATTTCCAGAAGATCGCGGATGACGGTGACGTTAACGCGAGTGTGCTGTACGGCCAGGAGGAAGTGAGCCGCCTGTTCCAGGTGACCAACTACATCCGCATCGCCGCCGTGGTGCTCGTTGGCCTTCTGACCTTTATCGCATTCATCTTCATCAACAACACGATTCGCCTGTCCATCACGGCGCGTCGTCGTGAGATTGCGATTATGCGTCTGGTCGGCGCCAGCAACGGCTTCATTCGTGGCCCGTTTATCACCGAGGGCGTACTGCAGGCCATTTTGGGCTCGCTGCTTTCCATCGGCGTTCTGGAGCTGCTGCGCAATCTGATGATTCCGCGTTTGCAGGAGAGCATCGGCTGGATGTCGTTTGCCCTGCCGATGCAGTACTACCTGGTGACCTATGCTGCGCTGATTCTGGTCGGTGTGATTATCGGTCTCTTTGGTTCTGCCATAGCCATGCGCCGCTACCTGCGCGTGTAGGCATGTCTGGAATTCATCCCTTCCAACGGGTCGTCTCTTATGGGGCGGCCCGTTTTTTGATCTCTAGGGGACGGCAGGAAAGCGAATCATTTGGGTAGACTCTTTGGAGTTCGTCATCGATAGCAAGGAGGCGCCATGGGGCGCAATAACAAGCATAAGCGTGGAGCTCGCAATAAGCGCGGGCCGGTGCGCAGCGAGCGTCGTCCGAGTCTGACCGGACGCGTGCAGCTCCATGAGCACAGCGCCTACGTTGTAACCGAAAACGGCGACTACAAGGTCATGGGCCGCGGCAAGCGCGAGATTATGGACGGCGATACCGTTGCCGTGAGCATTAAGAACAGCCCGCATGGCGAGCGACGCGCCGTAATCGAGGGCGTCGTCGAGCGTGCAGCCATTAGTGTGGTGGGCACGTACCAGACCGCCGGCCCGCTCGGGGTGATCGAGCCGCTTGATTCTCGCCTTAAGGCCGATTTCTTTATTCTACTGGAGGACACTTCGGCGGAGCGCTTGGGCGTTCATCCGGGTGATGCGGTCGTCGCACGCATTTTGACGTATCCGACGCGCCTGGAATCGGGCACCGTGACGATCGAGCGCCGTATTGGCGGCGATGATGCGCCCGATTTGGGCGTTCAGTATGTGATGGCGCGCTATGGCTATACCGATACTTATCCCGAGGCCGCGCTAGCCGAGGCCGAGGCACTTTCGCTCGATGTGGCCTCGGCGCTCAAGGACCCGCTCCGCCGAGACCTGCGCGACCGTTTTGTCATTACGATTGACCCGGTCGACGCGCGCGACTTTGACGACGCCATCTCGCTGGAGCGCACGCCCGATGGTGGTTACAAACTGGGTGTCCATATTGCCGACGTTTCGCACTATGTTGCCTGGGACGGACATATCGATCTGGAAGCTCGCCATCGCACGACGTCGGTGTATCTTGCCGATCGCGTGCTGCCCATGTTGCCCGAGCGCCTGTCGAACGATTTGTGCTCGCTGCGTCCCGACGAGGACCGCTTGGCGTTTACCGTCGACATTGAGCTCGACGCGCAGGGTCGCGTGCGCCATTACGATCCCTATCCCAGCGTGATCCGCTCGCGCGTGCGCATGGACTACGACGGCGCCGAGGCGCTGTTAGTGCGTGCCGGTGCGGTGGAGTATTCGGTGCTGGAGGGTGCCGCCGAGGATGTTGCCGCGGTTGAAGCCTCGCGCGAGGAAGCGCTCGGGCGCGGGCTTGCGTGCGAGGAAACCGCTCGCGGCTATAACGTCGACCTCGGCGATTTCCTTGTCGCCGCCAACGAACTCGCCGAACTTCGCCGTCGTATTCGTCGCGTCCGCGGCTCAGTCGATTTTGACACGGCCGAGATTCGCGCTCTATTGGACGAGGACGGAGTACCCGTGCAGATTGTGGCGCGTGAGCGTTCGTGTGCCACGTCGCTTATCGAGGAAGCCATGCTGCTCGCCAACGAGTGCGTTGCAGAGTGGCTGGCAGACCGTGATATCGAGGCCTGCTATCGCGTGCATGAGGATCCGAGCCCCGATAGCCTGCACGGTGCCGCCGTTGCGCTGGCGCAGCTGGGCATCATCGACGATCGCCGTGCTGCCGGTATTGCCCTGGGGAGTCCCGATGAGCTGCAGGCTGCAGTTGATGCTGCCGCCGGTACGGCAAGCGCACCGCTCGTCAACACGCTGCTTCTGCGCAGCATGCAGCGTGCGCTGTACAAGCCGCGCAACGAGGGCCACTTTGCGCTCGCCGCGTCGTGCTACTGTCACTTTACGAGTCCCATCCGTCGCTATCCCGATCTGGTGGTGCACCGCGTGCTCAAACTGCAGTTGGCCTATGAGCAGCTCGGCGGCAAGGACGCCTTGGTGCGCACGCCGCGGCTCATCGGCAAAGGTCGCGAGTCGCTGCCGCGCATTCTGCCGCAGATTTGCCGTGCGTGCAGCGATGCGGAGCGTGCGGCCGATGCCGCCAGCCATGCGACGCAAAAGATCAAGATCGCCCAGTACTACGAGGACCGCCTGGGTGAGCGCTACGCCGGAACGATCTCGTGGGTCAGCAGCATGGGCCTCTTTGTGCGCCTGGATCTGACACAGGTTGAGGGTTTGGTTTCGATCAAGAGTCTGGGCAACGAGTGGTTCGAGTTTGATGAGGACGCGCTCACGCTCACGGGCGCCGACACGGGGACTCGCTATGAGCTGGGGCAGCGCGTGATCATCGAGGTCTCGCGCGTCAACACCACGCGCGGGCACTTGGATTTCAGGCTTATTCATTAGCCGGAATTTGGTGATTGATGGAGAACGGGGCGGTCTTTTGGGGCCGCCTTTTTTTGTGGCGGTTCAATCGCCTTGCCGCTCGCGCGCTTGCGTCTTCCGCCTGCTCTAGGGGAGATAGAACCTACCATAATAAACCTGTTCCTTTTTGGGAGGTCTACGAGAGAGCGGGGATGAGATGACAACGGTGTACGGGTATGCGCGGGTGAGCTCGCGTGATCAAAATCTGAATCGGCAGCTGGATGCGCTGGGCGCCTATGGCGTGGAACCGGCGAATATCTTTGCCGATCGTGCGAGCGGCAAAGACTTCGATCGACCGCGGTATCGCGAGCTGCTGTGCGCGTTGGATTCCGGTGATGTGCTGGTGCTTTCCATTGATCGGTTGGGCCGTAACTACAGTGAGATCCTCGAGGAATGGCGGTGCATAACCAAAGAGCTCGGCGCCGCCATCGTGGTGCTGGACATGCCGCTGCTGGACACCCGACGCGGCAAAGATCTGATGGGAACATTCCTGGGTGATATCGTTTTGCAAGTGCTCTCCTTTGTGGCAGAAAACGAGCGCTCCAATATCCGTCAGCGGCAGGCTGAGGGAATTGCTGCTGCAAAAGCCAGAGGGGTTCGTCTGGGCAGACCGCCAAAGCCGTTGCCGAAGTCGTTTTTTCTGGCGGTCGAACGTTGGAAAAAAGGAGAACTTTCCGGCAAGCAAGCCGCAGAAGCGTGCAGTATGCCTGTGAGCAGCTTTTATTATCGGGCGAAAAAGCAGGAGAAAGAGAAGCCTCTCTAAAAAGGTGTACTTTTCCGCAAGTGGTTATTTTCAGACAAACAATGATTATTATAGCACAGTTTCCTCTAAAATCTACATATATTGAGTGATTTTGCAAGCACTTGCACAGAAGTATCCTCTGTGCCGTGGATTTTAAAAAAGTACACTTTCTTGAAATCCGGAGGAATCTATGCAGTTCAATTCGTTTTTGTTCATCCTGTGCTTTCTGCCCCTTGTCCTACTGGGCTATTTTACGCTGGGGCGTGTCCATCCTGTATGGAACAAACTTGTGCTTATCGGAGCCAGCCTGTTTTTCTATGCGTATGCTGAACCGAGAACACTGCTGCCCCTTGGGCTGAGCCTGCTGGTCAATTATATCTTTTCAAAACTGCTTGAGAGCGAAAAGCTCCGTTGGCGGCGTTTTTTCCTGGCAGTACCGGTCTGCATCAATGCTGCGCTGCTGCTCTATTTTAAGTACCTCAACTTTGCAATCACCAATTACAATGCACTGTTCCATACAGAACATGCCCTGAAAACTCTGCTTCTGCCAGTGGGCATCAGTTTTTTCACGTTCCAACAAATCGCATATCTTGTCTCGGTGTACCGTAAGGAACTGCTCAAAGCAGACTCGATTATCTGGCCTACATCACATATTTTCCCAAGCTGCTGATGGGCCCGCTGATGGAACCGGTGGACTTTGTGGAGCAGCTCAATGATCTTGACCGAAAAAAGATCAACTGGGACAACCTGGCCTGCGGTGTAAAAATTTTCAGCTTCGGCCTGTTCAAGAAGGTCATGCTTGCTGACACCTTTGCTGCAGCTGTCGCATGGGGGTACAGTAACCTTGGCGTGGCCACAGCAATGGACTGGCTTTTGGTGATGCTGTTTTATACGTTTGAGATCTATTTTGATTTCAGCGGTTACAGTGATATGGCTGTTGGTGTTTCCATGATGTTGAACATCGATCTCCCTATCAACTTCGATTCGCCCTACAAAGCGCTGTCTATCCGTGATTTCTGGAAGCGCTGGCATATCTCGCTGACGAAGTTCTTTACGAAATATGTCTATATTCCACTGGGCGGCAGTCGGAAAGGCCTGTTCTTTACATATTTGAACACCATGATCATTTTTGTTATCAGCGGTATATGGCATGGTGCGAACTGGACGTTCCTGCTCTGGGGCATTCTGCATGGCCTGATGATGGTATTTGACCGGATATTCGGAAAGCTGGAGGAAAAGATTTTTGAGCCTGTCCGCTGGGCAGTTTCCTTTTTCTGCGTCAATGTCCTCTGGCTGCTGTTCCGCTCAGATTCCATCGGACAATGGAAGCAGATCATCAAAACGATTGCACAGTTTAACAGCACCTCGATCAGTGAGGGTCTGCTCAACAGCTTTGTTCTACCAGAGGCAGGCTTCCTGACAGATGTGCTCCATATCGGCAGA
The DNA here is from genome assembly GCA_900555355.1 of uncultured Collinsella sp. Classification (GTDB taxonomy): domain Bacteria; phylum Actinomycetota; class Coriobacteriia; order Coriobacteriales; family Coriobacteriaceae; genus Collinsella. Next base: position 245 of record USKV01000085.1, on the reverse strand, counting down.
CTGACCAACGGAATGCACGGCTTCTGGATGCTGTTGTTTGTTTTTGGCTCCCTGTTACTCTGCCTTGTTCCTGAAAACAATTATAAGAAACGGATGCAGAACTCTGGTTTTACGATGTTGTTGGCGGCAGTTGCCTTTGTCTGGAGCTTTATCTGCCTGAGTGCGGAATCTGTATTCGTTTATTTCAATTTCTGAGGAGAGGGGAATCTTGCATGAAAGCAAAAACATGGCTGGCCGGATGGGCT